>NZ_JANEWH010000040.1:0-37248 GCF_028069715.1 Kluyvera sp. Awk 3
TGCAGTAGAATAATAAAACTTATGCTTTTATCAGTAATGGCGGGGTTTTCTTTTGCGGTTTCCAGCAAGGACTTCCTTTTCAGCAGATAGAAGAAAAAAGGAAGAATAAGAAAACTCAAGATAGCCCACGCAACTGGATGCAGGCCCTTTCTATATCCCTTTTGACTACCATCCGCTACCACATAACTCCCTATATTGTGACTAGCTGCATCAAAGAACACCCAAAACACACAGATAATGACAACAATATCAATCAACACACCACCAGCCATAGCCATTACTCCATATCCAGAGAATATTGTCTTTTGCTTAATTCTAACCTACGCATCCGTTTGATAGCTTTATACACTGTTTTGTAGGTTACATGGTAGCGTTCAACTAGTTCCTGGACATTATCGCCAGTGAAGTCACGCCAGATCCGCATGTCGCGAACGAGCAGTTCAAGCACCTGCCCGCGGGGAAAATAGACCTGCATACCGCCAATTTTTCCGCTGATAGCGGCAACCAGCTCAATCGAATGTTTCGGATCATACCCAAGACGGCCAAGCTCAACACGCAAAAGTGCATTCAGCTCTGCAAGCAGAGACGGGAAACGAGAACTTTCCACCTCATCGTCAATATGGTCAAGAATGCTATCGTCGCGAACATCACCAAACAGGTCATTACTCATTTCGCCCACCTTTTTGCTGCGTCGTTATACGCGGAAAGAATGGTGCCATAATCCCGACTCTCGGCCCCGGTTCGTGGGTTCACTGGCATCATGATGCCATGAGCCGCGAGAGAAGATTTCATCTCCCGAATATGCCACTGCTTAAGACTTTCCAGAACACTCAGAAGTTTTTCACCACGTAACCACGATAATGTTGCAACGCCTTCGCCCCCGTTTTTGAGTCGAGTGATACGCTCGGCGAAATGGTCAAGGGCCGCTTCGCTGGCATCAACCAGAAAATCATGCTCCGCCATATTTCGCCATATCATGCGGATTTTGTCGCTTTCTGGCAGAGCCGTATTCTGGCGACGTTTACTTCTTTTTTGTCGGTTAAATCCTTTTTCTTCCAGTGTCTTTAAAACCTTTTCTAACTGGCTGACGGTCAGTTTACGGCAACTGGTTTCACCGGTAGCGTTCTGGAGCACCGAACGATAAGTGTCATCATCCAGCTGCAGTTTATTTTTGGCCACATGGATAAGGGTAATTAAAGATGCACGACTCATAGGCGCGTCCCCATACTTTGTTCAGCCAACTGCTGTTCGCGGATCATCAACTGGGCGGCATGCATCAGTAATCCGATACAGCGACGGAGACCTGCTGCGGCAAAGCGATTATTAGTTTCCCGATCGAGATAAAGTGATTCAGCGATTTCAAACTGCTCCTGAGCATCCTTCAGAAGTGAGGAAATGAAGGGAATCTCAGCCACAACAGGGGCCGCGCAAACACCAACACGGTGAGCCAGCCTTGTCAGCTTGCGGGATTTTGCTTGTTCAATAAGCTCGTTAAGACCATTGTGGCGAAGCTGTTCAATCATAATTTCAACATCTGCCGCCTCTTCAGCGATACGACTGGCATTCGCCTTATGGGTGATAAAGCGGGTGCAGTCAGCTGCTAGCTCATTGCATTCTTCAGCGGTTTTTAAAACCTGACGGTCATATCCCCAAAGCGCAAATGCTGCATCATAAACAGCAGGCTTGGATGTAATAGTCGAAATAATCTGTCGTTCTTTCATAAAATATTCCTTTTGCTGAATTCGGCGCGAACGAATCCCTGACGCAAGCGCCGTTTTCAATTTGAAGTTTTATTTAAAAATATTTAAAGCTTGGCTAAATCCAGCGAAATCTGCTGATAGTTACCATCTGCCTGACGCTCATAAATACGCAAATACTGACTGGTGCCGGTCACCTGGATAGCATCAGCAATGGCATCCATTGCCTCATTCCATTTGGTATCGTCAATATTCAGCTGGCGCAGACTCAATACCTGATTGATGTCGATCTTACCCTGTTTGTTGACGCGAAACGCATGGTCAATCATTGCCATAATCTTCTCATTAACGCCGACAGACCACTCGCCAATACAGTCATCAATAAGCTTTTTTGCAGCCTGAATACGCTCATCAAACACACGATGCTCACCGACTGCGCGAATGAGCTTGTAACGGCCGTCAAAACTGACCAGGGTCACATTACCTTTTGTGCCGCCGTACTCCACGCCATACTCAGACGCTGAAAGGTCTGTGAAGTCGGCGATTCTCTGCATCGACTCCAGTTTGAACGCTGCGAGCGCCTGACGTTGCTGACGTGCTGCCGCAACGATCATCATCACGACTTCATCACGCAGCTTATCCACGGGTTTGACCTGAGATTCAGGGATTAAATGCCCCTGGGCATTGGTGCGGTAACCAGCTGGGACGGTATTTTGGTTGTTCATCTTCAATCCTTATTATTCAATAGATATTCATTTGTTATGAGGCTATTCGTCGCGGCATAAATTTTGATATTTAAAAAACTCACCAAAGCACTGCAATTCAACGCCAGACATGAAATACCCAAGAGCTTCTGAGCGCTGAGCATCACTCTTAAAAGTATTGAGTGGGTAACGCTCATAAAACTTATTGATAAGCTCAGCAGTTTTTAATTCCGGGTCATCAGCCTTGCGGCGTACTTGTAGCTCAACGAATGCCGCCAAAATGTCCGTGGGGGGAAAAGGATTCCCATTATCACTACCAGGGTAGAGCTTCGTGTAGTACGTCAACCCTTCTACAAAGTGTGCAATGCGCTGGTTTGTTAATTGTTTATTGGCCATTTAATCAGTCCTTTAACGCCATATAATCCGGCAACCATTGAAACTGGCTACCCACACGGAGCGAGAGCCTGAATTGTTACGCTCAACAATACGCACAGCACTGTTGAGCAGCTCGGCCGGAGGGCATGACACCTCCAGAACGGGACGTGAACGGGTCTGGCGAAACTCCGTAACCAGACAGCCTTTTTTGTTCAGCAATGCCTCAGTGGCCATCGCTTGCTGGATATGAGAAGAGATCAGTTCACTAATCACGGCATTATTCCTCCACGATTTCAGCATGCCCCAGTTCAAGCATTGCTGAATGAATATGGCCAGAGTTAACCGGCTCGCTTTTACCACTGGCGTAGATATGGGCCAGCGGCAGAATGTGGGAGAGTGAGCGCAGAGCACCCGGGCGCTTCGCAATCGCACGTAACAGCTTGCGTTCGTCACGGCCTTCAACCTTCCATGCGTCGCAGAACGCATCAACATCAGCGGCCAGCACGTTGTTGATGACTATTTTCTTCGCCACGCGAGAGAACAAACGAGCAAAATCGACGGTGCGACTACCACCGGTCAGGCGGTCATAGACTTTATGGTTGCCGATAAACGCCAGCCCGATGCCGCATTCCTCCTGGAGGATGCGCAGCTCTTCGATGGCGTCATAGTTCAGCCAGTCCGCTTCATCAATGATGACTAAGGCATTTGTGTCGCGCAGCCGGCGGCGCAGCAAGCGGGATAACGCACCGCGCTGATAAGGCGCATCTGAAATACCCATCTCCAGCGCCAGCTCATACATGGTTTCCAGCTCGTTCGTGCGGGACTTGCTCGCGGTAAGACGCCAGACATTATTGCCAGTGCGGGTGTATTGCTTCAGCGCTTCCGACTTGCCCACACCTGGATTTCCGTAAACAAGCGCAATGGTGTGGGTCAACTGGGCGTAGGTCAGTGCGGCCGTGATTTTTTCAGAGGTCGGTGTCACAACATAGTCAGGGATTTCCGGCAGCGCACTCTGGGCCGTCTTACGGGATTCAAGCCACGTGCTGATTGATGCCGCCACAGCATCATTGTCGCCCTTATATTTACCGTTAATAAACTGAGAAAGAGCAGATGAAGACACCCCGGTTTCACGCGACAGCGCAGCACCGGAAATCGTTTTGTCATCAATCAGACCTTTTACGGTGTTACGAATTACATCATGGTTAATTTGCGTCATCGTTTTTAATCCTGTATTTTTCCATTGTTAATACGATTTTAAACACTTCTCAAAAGCGGCGGCTCAAACGTCGCTTTTTTATTTCTTCGACTTGCTGACACTTTTCATTAGCGTCTGGAAAATCACATCGTTCTCGTTCTGATGCTCCTGGACTTCCTGAACTTTTTTCAGTGCATTACCCTGGGCAAAGACACGTTCAACAACATGCCGCTGCGGTGGTTCTGGCGGTGCAACTTTTGGCAGCAGATCGTTAACCTCAATTGCCGTCATGCGGCGTTGTGCCTTGGCTGCGCGTTTGGTGTGGGTCATCATCTGCTTACGCTGGCGGCTATGTTCACGACCTGTTTCGGTATCGCCGAACGCGACAGCTGAGCGGCATTCCGCCATGCAGAGGAAGCGGCCATCAAGGTCGTAACACGCCACTTCGCTGTGAAGGTTGCGAGGGTCGAAACGCACTGTAATTTTGCGCTGGCGGATATTGGCCAGAAGCGGATTCCAGTAGCTGTTTTTGCGGCCATAAAGAGTGCCGCCGCACTGCAGGAAGAATTCACCGGTAGTTTTCACCGTCACGGCTTCTGCTGGAAGCATCAGCTGGCGGATTTGCTCTTCACTGAGGCGGGTGACAACCGCATTGCTGTAACTGCGCTCAAATGCCTGGTCAAATGACAGCTCACCCTGGCACATCTCAGTTTCACGACCGATACGTGCGTTATAGAGTGCAATCCCTTCGTTGACGGCAGAGAGGAAGGTCTCAACATCAACAACCCGGTCACCGTAATTGTCCGGTTTATTCTGGGTGTTCGGGCCAGTGTATGCCCCGGCCAGAGAAGGATGTTTGTCGATATAATCCCCCAGACCACCGATACCAAATGCACGTTCAATCGGTTTTGCCTGACCCCAGCCTTTACCGCCAATAACACTCGTCCAGTGAACCTGAATACCGAGCATCGGCAGAATACCCATCGGATCATCCGGCTTAACTTTGAAGCGATAGCGGTTTGGAACACCACCTGACAGCCATTTGTTAGCCGCTGCGCGGGTGTTATCGATGGTGACATGTTCAGGCTTGCCAAATTCTGAAATGGCATCCATCAGGGACAGGCGAATGCTGTCGCTGTTTTCAGACACATCAGTACGCCAGCCAATAATTTTGCGACTATGGACATCCTGCCAGACCCACGTTTTTGGGCGGATCACTTCACCGTTGTACCACTGGACGAATACGTTGTGTTGGTAACCATCGCCGTTTATCCATTCCATCGCATGCAGCTGTGCGACGGTACGCTGCTGGCTCGGGAACATACGCGCCAGCGCGTTATCACCCTTGCGGGTAGCCACAATGACACGCGCATCAACTTCGCGTTCTACACGGCGACGCAGTGTGCGTTCGGACGGGATTTCCCAGCCATATTCCCGCGCCGCTATCTGGAGCAGTTCATATGACTTTGTGAAGCAAGGCTCTTCCGGGCGGAGATAGTCTCCCAGGAAGAATTGCCAGGCATCTTCACTGATTGGCGCTTCGCGATTGGTTTTGCACTTCTCACGCAGACGACGATCAAGCAGTACAGGAGCCCACACATCGCGGCTGCGGCTCTGGACGCGGTAATACAGGTTACGCAATGAACCCTCGCTCATATGCAGTTTCATTGCCGCTGTTCTCAGCGCTAGGCGTAAAGACATACCTGAATCGACCAACTCCGCGACAAGGGAGACCGCAGTTGTACGCTGCTCAGCGCGTTGACGCTGTTCGTTGGTTGCTCCTTCCCAGTGCTGCCACAACTGCTGACGCTCGAAGTTATTGGCCGAGTCAGCGTTATTTCGGGTGCGCTCAGGCAGCGAGATAAAACCAGAAGATGTTTCTACCAGGCCTTTGGAGGTGAGCAACTCGGCGCGAACTTCTGGAGGCAATACCGAGATATGGTATTCAAAAGCTTTCCCGCCAGCGCGTTTGCGCACTTTGTCTTCGGCACCCGCTGAATAGCGTGCTAACGCTTCACGAATCCCTTTTACCGTTTTTGGTAAACCCGGAGCGCCGACCAGTTCCTTTGCAACGACAAACATTTCACACCGCCTTATTCATGTAGCTGTGAGCGGCGTAGCGGCTCGGCCAGATGGTTTCAGGGGAAACACCAAGTGCATCCGCAACGATCTGCTGATACGGGCGGCATGGTGTACGCAGAACACTCTTAAGTGAGTCTTTTTTGTAACCGGCTTGAACCGATAAAGAGCGCAAAGATAAACCACGTTTGTGGATCTCAGCTTTTATCGTTTCTGGGTGCCAGTCGGTCAGATCTTCATTTCGTCTCATGATTCATCTATCCTAAAAAGTTATCCGCGCGGATAACTGCGCGGGTATCCGTATGGATAAAGATTAGGACTCAAAAGATAGGTTTGCAAGGTGTTTTTGAGTCTCAATTGAATGTTCAATGAAAACCATTAAATATCAATCAGATAAAAAGGATTTGCTAATATGAAAAACGAAAACACCAAAGGTTCTTTTGAGGGCATCACAAAAGAACCTTTTTGTGAAAGGTTGAACCTTCTTTTGAAAGGTCGTTCTTTGTACAGAGCTGCGAAGGATTGGGATATTAACTTCAGCACACTCAAGAACTATTACGCCAGACCAGAATCATCACCGAGAATAGAGGTGGCACGGAAAATAGCGAACATCGAAGGTGTGTCTATTGGATGGCTGCTTGGGGATGGGTCAGGAGAACATGACCCTATCCTAGACCGCATGATTGATGAGGCTGTCATCACTTGTGAGCCAAAGAAAGATAAACAGAGGGAAATCCGAAATTCATATGCCCATATGAGTTACGAAACCTCTCTCGTTTCGATTTTCAGCATCCTCAATGAACAAGAGATGAAATCTTTGTTTGAGTTAATTGCACGAAAAGGGTTGGACACCGTTTTAAAGCTAAAAGACGAGAGAAACCTCCAACTAATACAATGTTCTGATTCTGAAAAGGATCGTCTGCTTACTTTTCTTGATTCCACAGTCAAAAAAGGGTCATCTGCGCCTAGTGAGGATGTAGCCGCGCCAGGCCCTTTGAGTGATAGCAAAAAGGCCGGTTAAAGTGTCCTTAAGAACAACTTAACCGGCATGTATCTAATTGAAATGTGACTAGAATCATACTGCCATTTATCTCGATCAAACTATTACCAACCAATTACAAAAAGCTTCAAAATGCTACAGAACAAAGTACACGTTTAATAATGTTTAAACGCTATGTAAAACCATTAAATACCACCAAGCAGCGTTACATTTTTATCTGACAGAAGTAAGCATGCGCTCGGCGGTGATCCAATTTTAATGACGATCTCATCGTCACTGCCAACGAACAAGCGAATTGTCGCCAAGCCTTACTCTGCGTGACCTTGTCCCATCTAATCCCGCTTTCTTTCACTTGTTCCCGGATTCGTTCCAATGTTCACTACTTAACTGTCACCGTACAACGTGTTCAGGGCGAATGGAGTGAGTAATCACCAGCGTGACGTGCTTTTGCGTCATGACGATAGGTTCCTTGCGCTGACCAACCGACGGGGAGAGGCCCCGTCGGCATCCTCACCTTAGGCTTTACGTTCAGGTGCGCCATGCACCATGGTGTAGGCGTAATCCACGCCCATCCCGTAAGCGCCGCTGTGTTCACGTACCAGATCCATGACCGCGTCGTAGGTCTCTTTGCGCGACCAGTCGCGCTGGTACTCAAGCAGAACCTGCTGCCAGGTTACCGGCACTGCGCCAGCCTGTACCATGCGGTCAATTGAACGCTCATGAGCGTCAACGGAGGTACCGCCAGAAGTGTCGGTCACCACATAGACTTCATAGCCAGCTTCCAGCGCCATCAGGGCCGGGAAGGTCAGGCAAACTTCAGTCCACAGCGCGGAAATGATCAGCTTTTTACGCCCGGTGGCTTCCACCGCTTTAACAAACGCAGCGTCTTCCCAGGAGTTCATGGAGGTTCGTTCGATAGGCTTTACATCAGGGTGTACAGCAAGCAATTCAGGCCAAATGTAGCCACTGAAACTTTTGGTTTCCACGGAAGTATAAATAACCGGAACATTAAATATTTTCCCGGCTTTCGCTAACGCTACGGTATTATTTTTCAGCGTTTGACGATCGATATTTGCCACGCCAAAAGACATTTGCGGCTGATGGTCAATAAAAATAAGAGTAGAGTTTTGAGGGTCAATCAGTTCCCGAATAGACATAACACACTTTCTTAATCAATAAGTTAAAAGGCAACGGTCTTACACTGCCGTCAGCAGCAGGATCCTGAATCAGAAAGCCTGTTGAGTATAGCGGGAAATTTCTAACAAGTTATTAAAGAAAACTTACCATCCTGTGACGGTATTATTTTCTTATTACGATGAATCTCATTCATGAATCAAAAAAATGCGCAGGTTTCATCTAATTTATTCACTAGCATTGTTTTTCCCTATTCGTTACAACTGAGTGGTTTATTTTTCAGGATATTTTTTTCTTATGCGCATTAATCTCGACGTCTTACTGATCCTTGACGCTATCGACAAACACGGTACCTTCGCCGCGGCGGCGGAATCACTGTTTAAAACACCCGCCGCCCTGAGTTATATGATCCAGAAGCTGGAAAGCGATCTGAGTATCGAACTGCTCGATCGCTCCGGGCATCGGGCAAAATTCACCGATACCGGACGTATGGTGCTGGAAAAGGGGCGGCTCCTGCTGAATGCGGCAAAAGATCTGGAAAAACAGGCGCTGCAGCTGAGCGCGGGCTGGGAGAAGGAGCTGGCGATTGCGTTGGATGACTCATTTCCTTTTGCCGCCCTACTGCCGCACATCGAAGCCTTTTATGCGCTGAACAGGCAAACACGCCTCAATTTCACCCACCATACACTGGCCGGTTCCTGGGAAGAGCTGACGCATAACGGCGCAGATATCATACTCGGCGCCATCAACGAGCCGCCGACATCCGCAGCCTGGTCCTATCATATGCTCGGCACGCTGGACAATGTTTTCGTCGTTTCCCCCAATCACCCGCTTGCCGCCGTGCCGGAAGACTTAACCAATGAACAACTGTGCCTGCATCGCGCGGTGATCATCAGCGACAGTGCACGCTATTGCCACCCACTGCAAACCAATCTGATGGACGAGCAGCCGCAAATTCGTGTTGACGATTTTAATAGCAAGGTGATGCTGCTTCGCGCCGGCATCGGCTGTGGTTTTCTCCCCCGACATATCGCCAGCCCGTGGCTTAGCACCGGCGAGCTGGTCGAAAAATCGGTTATCTCTTTCCGTCAGAAGGATGTTGCCTATATGGCATGGCGTAACGGTAGCGATGGCTTAGCTCAGCGCTGGTGGCGGGAAAGCCTGCTGGCCAGCGCTGAGATTGCTCGCCTGTATCAATGAGCGGTCCACACCGTGGCGGAAATTGCCGGGAGAGACAGCGTGGCATCAGCCTGTTGCCCTTCCCCTTCCCGGCGCTTCCACTCCCCCACAGCAAGCAGCGGCGATATCGGCAGCGTCACCTCACAGGATTCCCCGCGGTTAATCGCCACCAGCACACGTTCCGCGCCCATTACGCGCAGGAATACCACCACATCGCCTTCGGCGTACAGCACCTGACATCCACCGTGGCGCAGGGCGGGTGTCGCTTTACGCAACGCGGCTAAGCGCTGATACAGCGCCAGCAGCGTTTGGTCCTGCTGGCTTTCATTCCACGGGAACGGCTTGCGGCAGAAGGGATCGTTATTGCCATCCAGACCCACTTCATCACCGTAATAGATACACGGCACGCCGGGCCAGCAGAACAACCACACCACCGCCAGCGGCAGACGCGCCACTTCACGACCGAGCAGCGATTTAAAACGCGCGGTATCGTGGCTATCAAGCTGGTTAAACATGCGCAGCTGCTGCTGATGGGACAGCCCGGCGCGGTAATCCTCCATCCACGCCATGCAGGTTTGCGCATCGATTTTCTGCGGGTCGTATGAAATATCAGTGTTGGCGAGGAACCCCCACAGCGGAAAGGTAAAGCCGCGATAGTTCATCGCCGAATCTTCCGCATCCTGCTGCAACCACTGCCGCGCATCACCAAAGTGTTCACCGAAAACGAAGGCATCCGGACGTGCCGCTTTCGCCGACTGCGTTATCGCCGCAACGTGCTTGAGGTTGTTCTTCGCTCCCCCTGCTTCGCCGAGCATATGCACCACATCCAGCCGCCAGCCGTCCATGTTCCATGGCGCTTTCAGCCAGTGACGCACAATGCTGTCCTCGCCGCCGTAGATTTCGTCAATCAACGTTGATGACTGATAGTCGAGCTTAGGGAGGCTGGAATAGCCTAACCAATCCAGCGCCTTGCCTTCGGCAGAAAAACTGTAGCGATCCCGCCACGGAGAGCTCGCATCATGGCACGCGCCGTTGTCGCCGCGGTGATGTCGGTCGAACCAGGCATGTGTGTCGCCGCTGTGGTTGAAGACGCCGTCGAGTATCAGCCGCATGCCTTCACGCTGCGTGTTGTGCCGCAGGCGCAGCAGCGCATCGTTACCGCCAAACTGCGGATCCACTTCCCGGTAATTTTCGGTATCGTACTTGTGCACGCTCGGCGCGGTGAAGACCGGATTCAGGTACAACGCGGTTACGCCCAACGCCTTGAGGTACGGCAGCTTCTCGCTGATACCGTCAAGATCGCCGCCGTAGAAGGTCGAGCCGCCGGCTTCGGCGGTCAATGGTTCATCCCAGTCGCGCAGGATAATGTCGTGCCCGGCGGCATGATGATGATAGACCTTGTCCTGCTGCTCGCTGCGCTTCTGACTACGCGCGAAACGGTCGGGGAAGATCTGGTAGAAAATCTGCTCGCTTACCCACTGCGGGCTGTCATCCGGGCAATCATAGGCAAAGAGTTCCAGCTTGGCTGGCGGGAAGGCGCTCAAACCTTTTGGCGCGAACCATAATTGGCGGTCACTCCACAACAGCTTAAACGCATAGCGACGTCGCGGCTGGCCCTCGTGCAGCGCGATTTCAGCACGCCACTGCACAACATCAGCTACAGGCGATTTACCGCTACGGCGCATGGGCACCGTTGTCTCTTCGTTGTCCACTTCCGCGCGCATCGTCACCCGCTGCGGAAGGTCATCGCCGCGCAGCCACAGCGTGATAATCAGTTTATCCTGCCGCTGCTTAATAAAGGGCGCAACCGGAAGGTGCCAGGCGTTTAACATCATCTATCCCCTATCATCAAAATGAGCACACCTTGCCATACGTCCCTGCCCCTCTAATCCTCTTTCACACTTTTTTGTAGGGAGGAGGACGGGGGCGCAGATTGCACAGACAAAAAACCCGGCGCAAGGCCGGGTTTAACAACGTTCGCGATGATTAGCGACTGCGGCGGGTTTTAAACATCCACCCCACCAGCAGCAGGATAATCCACGCAAAACCAACGTACAGCGAGATGCGCGTATCCGGGTGATAGCCAATCAGGCCGATGATAAAGACCAGGAATACCAGCCCCACAATCGTGGTGGCGACGCCGCCCGGTACCTTAAACTTCAGCGCCTTCACTTCATCTGCCGACAGGCGGCGACGGAACGCTACCTGCGACAGCAGGATCATAATCCACACCCACACGGTGGCGAAGGTGGCCAGCGACGCGATCACCAGGAAGACGTTTTCCGGCATGATGTAGTTCAGGTACACCGCAAACAGCAGCGCGATGGTCATCACCATCACCGTCACCCACGGAATACCGCGGCGCGAGGTTTTGGCAAACACCTTCGGCGCGCTGCCCTGCTCGGCCATGCCGTGCAGCATACGGCCTACGCCGAACACGTCGGAGTTAATCGCCGACAGCGACGCCGTCAGCACCACAAAGTTAAGAATACTGGCCGCGAAGGTAATCCCCATATGCTGGAAAGTCAGCACAAACGGGCTGCCGTCGGTACCCACCTGGTTCCACGGGTAGATGGACATAATCACGAACAGCGTACCCACGTAGAACACCAGAATACGCATCGGCACCGAGTTGATGGCGCGCGGAATGGATTTCTCCGGATCTTTCGCTTCCCCGGCGGTAATACCGATAATCTCGATACCGCCGTAGGCGAACATCACCATCTGCAATGACATCACCATGCCGAGCCAACCGTTGCTGAAGAAGCCGCCGTTGCTCCACAGGTTATGAATACCCGTAGGCTGCCCACCGTTGCCGATGCCCCAGATAATGATGCCAAAACCGGCCACGATCATGATGATGATAGTGGCGACCTTGAAGAAGGAGAACCAGAACTCCAGCTCGCCAAATACCTTCACGCTCATCAGATTAATGGCGCAGATAATCAGCACCACGCTGAGCACCCAGATCCAGTGCGGCACCGCCGGGAACCAGACGCCCATATAAATGCCGAACGCGGTGACGTCGGCAATGGCGACAATCAAAATCTCAAAGCAGTAGGTCCAGCCGGTAATATAGCCCGCCAGTGGGCCGAGGTTTTCCTGCGCATAGCGGGAAAACGAGCTGGCCGACGGGTTATGCACCGACATCTCGCCCAGTGCACGCATAATGATATAAGCGGCCACGCCGCCGATAATATAGGCCAGCAGCACGCTTGGCCCGGCCATCTTGATGGCGTCGGCGGAGCCGTAAAACAGCCCCGTACCAATTGCCGATCCGAGGGCCATAAAGCGAATGTGTCGGGTGCTTAACCCGCGCTTCAGCTTGTTGTTTTCCATCGTTTCCAGTGCCATGTCATACCCATCATCCCCGCGTCACCGCGAACGACTTAGGTGAAAGTACCCAAAATAAAAAACCACGGAACATCACGTTCCGTGGTTAAAACACCTGACTCTGCGACGCGAATTAATGCGCGCTTGATGTCACCTGACGACCCGCCATACGGTCCCAGACAATCGCCAGAACCGCCATAACGACCGTCGGCATCAGCCATGCCAGACCTTGCTCGGCCAGCGGCAGACGAGCGGCCCACCCCGGCAGCACGTCTGCGAACGCAGAGGCTTTAATCCCGTCAAGGATACCAAAAACAAGGCTGATGAACATCGGTGGTGCAATAACGCGGCCCGAATTATGCCACCAATTACGCGTAAAGCTGAGTACTACAAGTGCGATACACGGTGGATAGATGGCCGTCAGCACCGGAATCGAAATCTGAATCAGATGGCTCAGCCCCAGATTTGATACCGCCATTGAGAACAAACCAAGGATAAACACCAGCGTACGGTAGGAGAACGGCAGGTACTGAGCAAAGAACTCGGCACAAGCACAGGTCAGGCCCACCGCGGTCACCAGACAGGCGATGAAGATCAGCGCCGCCAGCAGGAAGCTCCCGGCACCACCGAAAGTGTGCTGAACGTAAGCATGCAGAATGGCCGCGCCGTTGGCGTTCTGATCGACCAGAATCGCGCTGTCAGAACCCAGGCGGAACAGCGCCAGATACAGCAGCGTCAAGCCGACGCCGGCCATCAGGCCAGCCCAAATAGTGTAGCGAGTCAGTAAACGCGCTTCCGTCACACCGCGAGAACGCGCGGCATTGACGATAACAATCCCGAAGACCATCGCGCCAAGCGTATCCATGGTCAGGTAACCGTTAACGAAACCATTAGAAAACGCGGCGGTTTCATAGGCATCCAACGCATGGCTGATCGGGCCAGCGGGCCAGATAACCGCAGCAACGGCCAGCACAATCAGCGCCAGAATTTTCAGCGGCGCCAGGAAGTTGCCGACGGTATCGAGCAGCTTGCCCGGATACAGCGAGACCAGAATCACCAGCGCAAAATAGATAAGGCTATAGATAAACAGCGGCAGCTCACCGCTACCGGTCAGCGGCGCAATACCAATTTCAAACGAGACGGTCGCCGTACGCGGCGTAGCGAACAGCGGCCCAACCGCCAGGTAGCAGACGGTGGCAAGCAGCACGCCCGCCACTTTGCCGATTGGCGTGCTCAGGCTATCAACGCCGCCGCCCACTTTTGCGAGCGCGACCACGGTAAGCACCGGAAGACCCACAGCAGTAATCAGAAAGCCAATCGCCGCGGTCCAGACGTGAGGACCGGCCTGCAGACCAACCATAGGAGGAAAAATGATGTTACCTGCGCCAACAAACAACGCAAAGGTCATAAAGCCCAGAGCGATGATGTCACGCGATTTTAATTGATGGGTCATATGTAACTACTGCCTGTGGATGTGGTGTTGTAAAACAAATTTATCGCAATGGATTCAGCGGAATGATACAGAGCAAACCAACGATAAACTCAGAGGGATATGCTCCCTTCGCGGAGTAAATAAGAATAGTTTTTTGATTTACCGCGTATAAACAGTCTGTTTACGACCGTATGGGGGCCAATTTAAACGCTTATAACGTTTTAAAGCAACACGGGATCGCAAAACCAGATGATTATATTGATACTCAATTAATAGCCAGACTTATTAACTGGATTTAAGAAAAACATCCGGCTAATCATGCGAACAAAAAACAACCAGACGTTCGTTAATCAGGCAGCGTTTCCTTGACTGCAAAGCAAACAGACCAGCCGGGGCTGGTCTGTGGAAAGTTAAGATGACAAGCTGGCGATCAGTCGCTGTTTTTGGCAATTAAACGTTCCGGCAGCAGGAAGCTAAAGCACGATCCCTTGCCGACTTCACTGCTAATCTCCAGGCGACTGTCGTGGTGGCTGACGGCATGTTTCACAATCGCTAACCCCAGCCCACTGCCGCCGGTCTGCCTGGAGCGCGCTTTATCCACGCGATAAAAGCGTTCGGTCAGCCTTGGCAGATGCTCTGGCGCGATACCTGGCCCGTTATCTTCGACGCTAAACAGCGCCCCGTGCGGCGCACGCTGCCAGCGCACCGTAATCAATGTACCTTCCGGCGTATGATTGACGGCGTTATAGACCAGATTCGACATCGCGCTACGCAGTTGATCCTCATTGCCCAGCACCTTCAGCGTTTCATCCACTTCAAAGCGGAACTGATGCTTCTGCTGGCTCAGCGTCTGCGCTTCACGCTCGACCACGCGCAGCATCATCGGTACGTCGATTTTTTCATTCAGCGCGAGCGTCGGCGAGGCTTCAATCTTCGACAACGTTAACAGCTGCCTGACCAACCCTTCCATGCGCTGGGTCTGCTCGCGCATGGTGTGCAGCGCTTTTTCGCGCACGTTCCCTTCCAGCACCTGCTCGTGCATCATCTCCAGGTAACCTTGCAGCACGGTGAGCGGCGTACGTAACTCGTGGCTAACGTTGGCGAAGAAATTCCGCCGAGCCCCTTCCAACTGGTGCATCTGCGTCACGTCGCGCGCCACCATCAGCAGCTGACGGTCGGTATACGGCATAATGCGGATTTCCAGATGGCGACTGTTATTCAGCACCAGATGCAGCGGCTTGAGAAAATCGCGCTTTTTGAGGTGTTGGGTAAATTCGGGGTAACGCAGCAGGTTGAGGATGTTCTGCCCGCTATCGTCGGGCCAGCGAAGCCCCAGCAGCTGCTGGGCGAGGCCATTACACCAGAAGATCGCCCCTTCTTCCGTGGTCAACACTACGGCGTCTGGCAGCGACTCGGCGCCGCTACGAAAGCGTTTAATCAGATTTCCCAGCTCGCGGCGACGTTTTTTATTACGCAACTGCATCTGGTTAAGCCCGTACAGCAGCGGCTCCCAGCTGCCGCGACCCGGCGGCGGCGTCATACTTCTATCGACCCACAGCCACCACGACAAACGCAACAGATTCCAGAAATGCCAGATCAGCAGGCCGGTCACTGCCGCCAGTAAAAACCACGGCAGATAACCAAAAATCAGTCCCAGTACGACAGCCGGGAGACAACATAATAGCAGCTCCAGGGCCAGCCTTTTCCATGACAGCCGTTCCAGCACGCGTCACTCTCCTGTCAAAAATTAGAATCGGGCGGAGAAACGATAGCCCGTACCGCGAACGGTTTGCACCATACGATCGTGGCCGCTGTGCTCCAGCGCCTTACGCAAACGACGAATGTGAACGTCGACGGTGCGGTCTTCCACATACACGTTAGTGCCCCAGACGTGGTTCAGCAGCTGCTCTCGGCTGTACACGCGCTCCGGGTGAGTCATAAAGAAGTGTAATAGCTTAAATTCAGTCGGCCCCATATCGAGGGGATTTTCACCGGTCATCACGCGATGGGAAGTGGGGTCGAGGCTCAGGCCCTGCATCTCGATCACCTCTTCCACCGCCATCGGGGAAATACGCCGCATCACGGCTTTAATGCGCGCGACCAGCTCTTTCGGCGAGAAGGGCTTAGTAATGTAATCATCCGCGCCCGTCTCCAGGCCGCGCACTCGATCTTCCTCTTCACCGCGGGCGGTTAGCATCACCACCGGAATATCTCGGGTTAAGGCTTCACGTTTGATATGCTTAATAAATTGCAGCCCCGAACCGCCCGGTAACATCCAGTCGAGCAGAATAAGGTCGGGCCAGGGTTCATTCAGTTTACTCACTGCGGTATCGTAATCTTCCGCTTCTACCGGCTGAAAACCGTTTTGTTCCAGCACGAAACAGACCATTTCGCGGATTGGCGCTTCATCTTCAACGACCAGAATACGTCTTGCCATTATTTGCCCTGTTTTTAGACATCAGTATTATATACGGCGTCATTATGCGTCAGATTTATGACAGTTTTATGATAAACATGACCGTTTGATGATCGCGCTTAAGCGTTTATGACACGCGCCATACGCGCTCATCGACCCCAGCGTAGGTGAATGTTTATAATCAACTTTACGTCACTTCTTACGGAATCGCTATGCGCATTATCCATACCTCGGACTGGCACCTCGGCCAGAACTTCTACAGCAAGAGCCGCGCGGCCGAACACGATGCCTTTCTGCGCTGGCTGCTGACCACCGCCGAGGCGGAGCGCGTAGACGCGATTATCGTCGCGGGCGACATCTTCGATACCGGTTCGCCGCCAAGCTACGCGCGCGAGCTGTATAACCGGTTTGTGGTCAATCTTCAGCAAACGGGCTGCCATCTGGTAGTGCTGGCGGGCAACCATGACTCGGTGGCGACACTTAACGAATCGCGCGATATTCTGTCATTCCTCAACACCACGGTGATTGCCAACGCCGGCCACGCACCGTTTATTCTGAATCAGCGCGACGGCACGCCCGGCGCAGTGTTCTGCCCGGTGCCGTTTCTGCGTCCGCGCGACATCATCACCAGCCAGGCGGGGCTTTCTGGCAATGAAAAAGTGCGCCAGGTGCTGGAGAGCATTACCGATTACTATCAACAGCAGTATCAACAGGCCTGCGAGCTACGCGACAACCTGACGCTGCCGATTATCGCCAGCGGCCATCTGACCACCGTCGGCGCCAGCAAAAGCGACGCGGTGCGCGATATCTATATTGGCACGCTGGATGCTTTCCCGGCGCAGAATTTCCCGCCAGCCGATTACATCGCGCTGGGGCATATTCACCGGGCGCAGAAAATCGGCGGCAGCGAGCATATCCGCTACAGCGGCTCGCCTCTCCCGTTAAGCTTTGACGAAACCGGCAAAGCGAAAAGCGTGAATCTGGTGACCTTTAGCGACGGCAAGCTGGCGGAAGTGACCCCGCTAACCGTCCCCATAACGCAAGCGCTGGCGGTGATCAAGGGCGATTTCGACAGCATCAGCGCCCAGCTCGCGGCGTGGGAGAAAACCGATACCGAGGCCACCACGTGGCTCGATATCGAAATCACCAGCGACGAATATCTGCATGACATTCAACGTAAAATCCAGGCCATCACCGACGAACTCCCGGTCGAGGTCCTGCTGGTGCGCCGCAGCCGCGAGCAGCGCCAGCGCATTCTGGAAAGTCAGACGCGTGAGACCCTGAGCGAGCTGAGTATTGAAGAGGTGTTCCAACGTCGCCTGGCGCTGGAAACGCTTGAGGAACCGCAGCAGCAACGCCTGCAAACGCTGTTCAACGAAGCGCTAAACAGCCTTGGCGAGGAACAACAACCATGAAAATTCTCAGCCTGCGCCTGAAAAACCTCAACTCGCTCAAAGGCGAGTGGAAAATCGACTTCACCCAGGAGCCTTTCGCCAGCAACGGCCTGTTTGCCATCACCGGCCCCACCGGCGCGGGCAAAACCACCCTGCTCGACGCCATCTGTCTGGCGCTGTACCACGAGACGCCGCGCCTCAATACCGTTTCGCAGTCACAAAATGACCTGATGACCCGCGACACCGCCGAGTGTCTGGCGGAAGTCGAGTTTGAGGTACAGGGGGTTGCCTATCGCGCCTTCTGGAGCCAGAACCGCGCGCGCAACCAGCCGGATGGTAATTTACAGGCGCCGCGCGTCGAACTGGCACGCTGCGCCGACGGGCAAATTCTGGCGGATAAGGTCAAAGACAAGCTGGAGATGACCGCGTCGCTGAGCGGGCTGGACTATGGCCGCTTTACCCGCTCGATGTTGCTTTCACAGGGCCAGTTTGCCGCCTTCCTCAACGCCAAACCGAAAGAGCGCGCCGAGCTACTGGAAGAGTTGACCGGCACCGAAATCTACGGCCAGATTTCCGCGCAGGTGTTTGAAAAACATAAGCAGGCGCGTAACGACCTCGATAAGCTTCAGGCCCAGGCTAGCGGTGTGGTACTGCTGAGCGAAGAGCAGCAACAGTCCCTACAACAAAGTTTGCAGGCGCTTACTTCCGATGAAAAGCAGTGGCAACAACAGCAGGCGATCGCCCTCACACATCAGCAATGGCTGTCACGCCGAACGGAGCTGGAACAAAACGAGCAGAAAACCCAGCTGGCGTTGAAAGAAGCCCAGCAGGCGCTGGAAGCGGCGCAGCCGCAGCTTGCCGTACTGAGCCGCGCGCAGCCCGCTGAAGCGCTGCGCCCGCACTGGTCACAGATGCAGGAACAGGCCGCCACGGTGGCCAAAACCCGTGCGCAGGTTCTGCAAGTGAATACTCGCTTACAGGCAGCCCGTACCCAACGAGATCGCATTCGCTACAGCGCGGAACGCCAGCACGCCACGCTCACGCAATCGCTGCAACAACAGCAACAATGGCTGCAGGCGCATGAACATATTCAGCGCTGGCAAGGCGAGCTAACCGGCTGGCGTAGCGCGTTTGCTCAGCAGACGCGGGAACGTGCACAACAACAAACGCAAGAACAGCGCCGGAACGCGCTGGCGGCACAGCTCAGCCAGCTGCCGCCTTCCACGCTAACGCTCACCCAGGAAGAGGTCGCCGCCCGAATTGCCGAACACGCGGCGGCGCGCCCGCAGCGCCAGCAGCTCAGCACCCTTCATGCGCGCTTTATCCCGCTCCACGCCCGCCGACAGCAGCTGATGGATGCTCAGCAGCAGCGCCAGCAGCAGTTGGAGAAAATCACCGCCGAACTGACCCCGCTGCGCCTGGTCTATAAAGAGAAAAAACAGCAGTTGGCCGACGTTAAGGCCATTTGCGATTTGGAAGACACCATCGTTAAGCTGGAAGCCGAGCGCGCGCGTCTCCAGCCGGGCGCGCCGTGTCCGCTGTGCGGTTCCACCAGCCATCCGGCGCTGGCCGAATATCAGGCTTTAAAACCGGACGCCAACAAAGCACGTCGCGATGCGCTGGAAAAAGAGGTTTCGCAGCTGGCCGAAAACGGCGCGGCGCTGCGTGGCCAGCTGGAGACGCTGCAAAAGCAGCAGCAGAAAGAAAATGACGAGCTCGCATCGCTTTCTCAGCAGGAGCAAGCACTTACCTCCCAGTGGCAGGAGACGCTCCAGCATCTGCATATCGATCTGCAACCGTCTGACGATATCAACGGCTGGCTGGCCGCACAGGATGACGCCGAACAGCAGCGTTATCAGCACCAACAACGCCTGACGCTGGAACAGCAGCTTCGCGAGCTTGAGGCGCAGCTAACGCAGCTACGCGAAGAACAGGAGCAGCGCACTGCCGCACTTAATCAATCGTTCACGGCTTTTGGCCTGACGCAACCGGACGCTGGCGATGAAAACAGTTGGCTGACGGCGCGCGAAACCGAGATAACCCAGTGGCAGCAACAACAGGCGCAGCTCCAGAGCACTCAACAGCAGCTGGCGTTAATTCAACCGCTGCTGGAAACGCTACCGACCGCCGAAAATGCCGACGACGGTCAGCAGGCCTCGCTTGAGGGCTGGCAACAGGCGCATCATGACTGTGTGTCGCTGGAAAGCCAGTGGCAAACGCTTCAGCAACAAGAAAAACTGGAAAATGAGCGTCTTCAGCAGGCGGAACAGACCTTCGACCAGCAGCTTTCCGCCTCGCACTTCCCGGACCGACAGGCATTTCTGGATGCGCTACTGGATGCCGGCGAACGCCAGCGTCTGGAACAGCTCAAACAGTCGCTGGAGACGCAGCACCAGCAGCGCCAGACCCTCGCCGCACAGGTACAGGAAGCGTTGCAACATCATGTGACCGTGCGCCCGGAAACGCTGACAGCCGATTTGAGCCTTGCCGACGTGCAGGAACAGCTTCAGCAGCTTGCCCGCCAGCTTCGCGAAAACAGCGAGCGCCAGGGCGAACTGCGCCAGCAGCTCAAGCAGGACAGCGACAATCGCCAGCAGCAGCAGTCACTGTTCGTTGAGATTGAAAAAGCCAATGCCGTGCTGGAAGACTGGGCGCATTTAAATGCGCTCATTGGCTCCAAAGAGGGGGATAAATTCCGTAAATTCGCCCAGGGACTGACGCTGGATAATCTGGTGTGGCTCGCCAACGAACAGCTCAGCCGCCTGCATGGTCGTTATCTGCTGCAACGTAAAGCCAGCGATGCGCTGGAATTAGAGGTCGTTGATACCTGGCAGGCGGACGCGGTGCGCGATACCCGCACGCTCTCCGGTGGCGAAAGCTTCCTCGTCAGCCTCGCGCTGGCACTGGCGCTCTCCGATCTGGTCAGCCATAAAACCCGTATTGACTCACTGTTCCTCGATGAAGGCTTCGGCACGCTGGACAGCGAAACGCTCGATACCGCGCTGGATGCGCTCGATGCGCTGAACGCCAGCGGCAAAATCATCGGCGTGATCAGCCACGTTGAGGCGATGAAAGAGCGCATTCCGGTGCAAATTAAGGTGAAGAAAATCAACGGGCTGGGGTATAGCCGACTGGATAAAATGTTTAGCGTGGAGTGAGGTTCCCCTCCCTCCTGGAGAGGGAGAAAACCGTGCAGAACGGCGGCTTTCCCCACCAACAACACAAGACGGTTCCCTCTCCCTTTGGGAGAGGGTTAGGGTGAGGGCTAAATCACGCCGGCCACAACCACGCCGCGCCGCGCACCCCGCTCGAATCCCCATGCAGCGCTTTACGAATCGGCGTCTCACATTCGCCGCCGAACACCCACTCTTTCACCAGCCCCGGCACCGTCTGATACAGCCGCTCAACGTTGCTCATCCCGCCGCCCAGCACAATCACGTCCGGGTCGAGAATATTCACCACGTGCGCCAGCGATTTCGCCAGCCGCTGCTCGTAGCGACAGAGCGCCTGTTCTGCCAGCGCATCACCTTCATCCACCAGGCGCATAATCTCACTGCCCTTCAATGGACGCCCGCTTAACCGCTGGTAGTCGGTGGCAAAACCGGTACCGGAAATAAAGGTCTCAATGCAGCCCTGCTTACCGCAGTAGCACGGCACTTCCGCACGATAGCGCAGCTCGTCGTCATTCATCCACGGCAGTGGATTATGCCCCCATTCGCCCGCCGTGCCGTTGCCGCCGATATGCGCGCGGCCGCCAATCGCCACGCCCGCGCCGCAGCCGGTACCAATGATCACCGCAAACACCGTCTGCGCGCCCGCCGCCGCGCCGTCTACCGCTTCCGACACCGCAAGACAGTTGGCGTCGTTCGCCAGCCGCACCTCGCGGTTCAAACGACGGCTTAAATCTTTATCAAACGGCTGGCCGTTCAGCCAGGTGGAATTGGCGTTTTTCACCACCCCGGTATAGGGCGAAATCGAGCCAGGAATGCCCATTCCCACCGTCCCGGTTTGCCCGGTCGCCTCTTCGGCCAGTGCGACGAGATGCGCAATGTTCTCAATGGTTTGCTGGTAGTCACGCGGCGTCGGCAGACGGTGACGATAGAGCTGCTCCCCGCGATCGCTCAGCGCGATAACTTCCGTTTTCGTTCCACCCAGATCGATACCAATTCGCATTCATCACTCCTGTTTAAAACAATGCAAGGCCAGAGACAATTCGTTATCATTGCACGCTGATTTAACGATAACACCGTGGAAATTATCATGCTGTGGTTCAAAAATTTAATGGTTTATCGTCTCAGCCGCGACATCTCGCTGCGCGCGGAAGAGATGGAAAAACAGCTCGCTGAGATGACCTTCACCCCGTGCGGAAGCCAGGATATGGCGAAAACCGGCTGGGTGCCGCCGATGGGTTCACACAGCGATGCGCTAACGCACACAGCGAATGGTCAGATCATTATCTGCGCGCGCAAAGAAGAGAAGATCCTGCCCTCTCCGGTGATTAAACAGGCGCTGGAAGCGAAGATCCAGAAACTGGAAGCCGATCAGGGTCGTAAGCTGAAAAAGACCGAAAAAGATTCCCTGAAAGATGAAGTGCTGCACTCTCTGCTGCCGCGCGCTTTCAGCCGCTTCAGCCAGACGATGATGTGGATCGACACCGTTAACGATCTGATTATGGTTGACTGCGCCAGCGCCAAAAAAGCGGAAGATACGCTGGCGCTGTTACGTAAGAGCCTCGGTTCTCTGCCGGTCGTACCGCTGACGCTGGAAAACCCGATCGAACTGACGCTGACCGAATGGGTGCGCTCTGGCACCACGGCGCAGGGCTTCCAGCTACTTGATGAAGCCGAACTGAAAGCGATCCTCGAAGACGGCGGCGTGATCCGTGCGAAAAAACAGGATCTGGTTTGCGACGAAATCGCCGTCCACATCGAAGCCGGTAAGCTGGTGACCAAGCTGGCCCTCGACTGGCAGCAGCGCATTCAGTTCGTGATGTGCGACGACGGCTCGATTAAGCGCCTGAAGTTCTGCGACGAACTGCGCGATCAGAACGAAGATATCGATCGTGACGACTACGCCCAGCGTTTCGATGCCGACTTTATTCTGATGACCGGCGAGCTGGCGGCGCTGATTAAAAGCCTGGTGGAAGGGTTAGGCGGCGAAGCGCAGCGTTAATGAATGAGGTGTTTCCCTTCCTGCCGCAGCAGGAAGGGAAACTATTACAGATAGCGGCACAGATAAGACGTTGGCTCTGCGACCTGCAGGTTAAACTCGCTGTGGCCCGGCACGTTGAAAACTTCCCCGGCAGCATAGACTTTCCACTCAGTTTCCCCCGGTAACAACACGTTCAGCGCGCCGCTGATCACGGTCATCTCTTCCGGCTGCGCGGTACCGAAGGTATATTCGCCTTCCGCCATCACGCCCACGCTCGCACGCCCGGTGCTGCTGCTGGTAAAACCAATGGATTTCACTTTTCCGTCGAAGTATTCGTTGCTTTGAAGCATAAACAGGCCCTTATTATCGTGTCGTCAAAAGACCAATATAGGGGGGCGAACAGAAACCTGTCACGCGAAATTCTCCCGTTAACACAATAATTCTGCCGCCAGTCTGGCGACCAGCACATTCGACAGTAAAACAGGCACATCCAGCGCTTTTTGTAATAGGTCACGGTGACGCTGGTGATAGCTGAGTGAATCCAGTACCAGCACGTCGGCCCCCTGTTCCAGCAGTGAACTGCCTGCGGAAATCAGGTGCTGATCGGTATCGAGGTTCGGGTTGGCCAGCGCGTAATAAGGTGAGGTGGGCAGCATCTGCCACTTCTCCTGCTGGGCATTTAAAATGCCTTCGACAGGCACAAGCACCCCGACCTGGTGTCCCTCAACGATAGAGGCGACTAACGGTGGAATAATGCGCTGAGGTTCCAGCAGCATCGCATTGCGCGCCACCATACTGCGTAATTTGAATGTGTTCAGTAACAGGATGACGTCATAGGATTGGTTGTCCAGCACCTCAATAACGGCCTGGAGGCTCAACTCCACCTTCGGACGGGATACTTCAACAAATTGGTTATCATTTAGCAGAACCAGTAAGCGCTCTTCACCGGGTTCTGGTGCATACTCTTCCATGACGTCAGCACGATTCATTTTGCCTAGCAGGCTGATGTGGGTGATCTGATCTTCCCTGATGTGCTCGGTCAAAAGCGGCAACACTTCACTGACGGGCACCACCCCTATCGTAAGAATCGCCATCGTTGCACTCATGTTATTTACCTTCTGCTTTTCTGAAAGTTCACTTTACAAATAGCCACCTGGATGGATGAAAAATACCGCTCAGAAGCGTAGCACCTGCCGCGGGAGGCGGAATGTAAAGATTCCAGTTGTTTCCAGTACTCTCCTGATATGTTTTGATTTTAACTTTTCTATAACATACAGAATAGGTGAAAAATGTGATTTACGCCCGATATAACCGTAAAATAAAAAGGGTTATATCGGCAGCGTGCATCACAGCATGAGGAAGAGATGGGGAGAAAGCGATGCGTTTCGCTAGCTGGCGGTGGCCAGGTGCAGAGCGTCGAGGATCAGCGTCACCACGCGCTCCGGCGAGGCGGAAGCGTCGACGATGTAATGGGCGGTTTCACGGTACAACGCATCGCGCTGAGCCAGCACAACGGCGACTTCTTCGCTAATGGGTTTACCGGTCAGCGTCGGGCGCTGGTCAGCTTCTGGAAAGGCTTCCAGACGGCGCGCTAAAACGGGAACCGGCGCATTCAGGTACACCACAACGCCGTTCTGGCGCATAAACTCGCGGTTTACCGGTGCAAGGATAATTCCACCGCCCGTGGCGATAACCGCCCCTGGCTGGGTGACGGAGATTAACGTTTCGGTCTCTCTGGCGCGGAAACCCGGCCAGCCTTCCGCCGCCACGATATCCGCCACGCTCATGCCTGACCGCTGCTGTAACACCTGGTCAGTATCAACAAAACGGAAATCGCAGGCATGGGTAAGCGCTTGACCTATTGTTGTTTTTCCGCAGCCTCTGGCTCCGATAAGAAAAATAGGTTGTGTCATTACCTGGAATTCCCCCTGATGACGCAAAATTGCGGGACGTGCATGTGAAGCGTGAATAATACCACCAAACTAGTACGCAAGTAAGTGTAAACTTTAGGTTACAAAAAGATTCAGCCTGCGTATTTTATCCGCTTTATATCCAGCCATCATCTGCGTTTAAAGCGTAAAAAAATAATTCCACAAGCCGTTGCGCTAACAGTACATGAAACTGTCTTGTTTTGACAAGCCGAACGACGCGGCAAAGGTAGCATATTCCGATGACAGAAATCCTGTCAGCCGCGTTTTACCGCCAACAGCCACTTGTCCAGCTCTGCGGCGAACTGCTGGCGATCGCGCTGGGAAAGCGCGTTGGGGCCGCCGGTTTGAATACCGCTGGAACGCATTGTGTCCATAAAATCACGCAGCGTCAGACGTTCACGGATTGTGGCGTCGCTGTAGCGTTCACCACGTGGGTTCAGCGCCGCCCCGCCCTTTTCCAGCACTTCAGCGGCCAGCGGAATATCGGCGGTAATCACCAGATCGCCCGGTTGGCACAGGCGCACAATTTCATTGTCGGCAACGTCAAACCCCTTTGGCACCACCATCGCGCGGATGAAGCGCGACGGCGGCACGCGCAGATACTGGTTTGCCACCAGCACAAGCTCAATCTGTGTACGGTCTGCGGCGCGGTAAAGCACCTCTTTAATCACGTTCGGACACGCGTCGGCGTCCACCCAAATCGTCATACTCACTCCGCTTAACGCTGGCTGTTAAAGGGCGATTATACGGTAAGCGCGTCTTCGGACGTAATAATGTGCAACCAGCGTCACAAAATTACGTTACCCATCGCCGGGAATGGCCTATAACAGTACACTACAAAAAAACAGACAGAGGGAGAGACATGATGGAGAAGAAAATTGGCTTCATTGGCTGCGGTAATATGGGAAAGGCCATTCTGGGCGGCCTGATTGCCAGCGGGCAGGTACTTCCTGGGCAGATTTGGGTTTATACCCCTTCCCCGGATAAAGTCGCCGCGCTGCGCGATGAGTTCGGCATTAACGCGGCGCAAAGCCCGCAAGAAGTGGCGCAGGTGGCAGATATCGTCTTTGGCGCCGTGAAGCCGGGCATTATGGTGAAGGTACTGAGCGACATCGCTTCCAGCCTGAACAAAGATTCACTGGTGGTCTCCATTGCCGCCGGGATTACCCTCGATCAGCTGGCGCGCGCGCTGGGTCACGATCGTAAAATCGTCCGTGCCATGCCGAATACGCCGTCACTGGTTAACGCAGGGATGACGTCGGTCACGCCAAACGCGCTGGTCACCCCGGAAGATATCGCCGATGTGTTGAATATTTTCCGCTGCTTCGGGGCCGCGGAAGAAATTGCCGAACCTATGATCCACCCGGTGGTGGGCGTTAGCGGCTCTGCGCCAGCCTATGTATTTATGTTTATCGAAGCGATGGCGGATGCCGCTGTGCTGGGCGGTATGCCGCGCGCCCAGGCCTATAAATTCGCCGCGCAGGCGGTTATGGGCTCCGCGAAGATGGTGCTGGAAACCGGTAAACATCCGGGTGAACTGAAAGATATGGTGTGCTCGCCTGGCGGTACCACGATTGAAGCTGTGCGCGTGCTGGAAGAAAAAGGCTTCCGCTCGGCGGTCATCGAAGCGATGGCAAAATGCATGGAAAAATCGGACAAGATGAGCAAGTCCTGATGGCGCTGGCCCGGCACACGCTGCCGGGCCAGGCTAGCTTGCCATAAGAAGTGAATTTACTTTTTCTTCAAACAAGTACTCATAAAGGTTTTACGCTCGTCGCCCGTCAGGGTCTTCTGAGCGGCCTGCGCGTTACAATCCTTCATCTTTTGCTGCTGCGGCGTTAACGTTTTGCCGTCTGCGGTCGCCCCTTCCCCTTTCAGACAGCTGCTCATATAGGTTTTGCGCTCATCCCCCTTCAGGGTTTTAGCCGTCGCCTGCTGATTGCAGCTACTCATCCGCTGTTGCTGCGGCGTCAGGGTCTTCTCCGGCGCGGCTGCCGTCGTCGCCGCAGACACGGCGCTGGCCGCAAACACGCCACACAGTAGGGTAATCAGTAATGTTGTTTTCATTGCACCATCCTTTTGTGAGTAGAACTCTGTAAGTCTGGTCGCTGACAGGAATTTTACCAGGCCGGCAGCGAATTATATGCCGCCGGTCTGGTCGGGAGATTACAGCCCCAGCGCGGCTTTCATGGTGTAGTAGAGGTCAGTCTGGTCGGTCAGGCCCACTACGTTAGCGGCATGCGGGCCGTAGGCAGCGATACGCAGCTGGGTGCCAGTATGCTCCATTGACTCCTCTTCCGAGTTACCGTAGCTCATCACCATCACTGACCCATCTTTGGTGTTCAACGCCTGCGTCAGGCCCGGCGCTTTGGTTTCCGGTGGAATAATCTGGCTGGCGTGCGCGTGGTCAGCGGTGACGATCACCAGGGTATTGCCGTCTTTTTTCGCAAATTCCAGCGCTTTTTGTACCGCTTCATCCAGATCGACCGTTTCGCCAATCTGGCCGCACGGATTCGCCGCGTGATCCTGTTTATCGATCGACGCCCCTTCAACCTGCAGGAAGAAGCCTTTTTCGTTGGTGCTCAACAGGGAGATGGCTTTGTCGGTCATCTGCGCCAGAGTCGGCACGCTGGCATCACGTTTCGGGTTCGGCGTACAGGTCACCGCTGGCTTATCCAGGTTGCCATGATAAGAGGCCTTCGGCCCTTCCCAACGAACCGGCATATTGCCGTCAGAGAACAGCCCCAGCAACGGCTTGTCCTGGTTAGCCTGAGTAATCGCCGCCAGCGTGGTGGCGTTATCCACTAACTGATAGCCGCGCGCCTGTGCCTGCTCACGCAGGGTTTTACCCTGCCATTCACCCGCTGTCGCAGTTTCGGCGAAGGTTTTTGCGCCGCCGCCCAGCGTCACGTCTGCGCGGGCATTCAGCAGCTGTTCGGTAATGGACCCTTTACCGCCTTTTTCCAGCGCGTTGGTTGGGCATTTTTCGCTGGTCACGCTCGGGCCGTAACACTTACGCGAAGTGACATGAGAAATCTGCGCCGCAGGGGTCGCATCCTGCAATTCGGCGGTAGACACGTTACCGGTCGCCAGGCCGGCCGCTTTCGCCAGCTCAAGAATCGTCTGGTGATCTTTTTCATGGATATCGACGCCCAGCGCGCCGTTATAGGTTTTCACGCCGGTACTCCAGGCGGTGGCCGACGCAGCGGAGTCAGTCACGTAGTCCGGCTTACCGGTCTTTTTGTTCAGCGCATAATGGGTGTACTGGCCGGTTAACGGCAGCGCGTCAATACCTTTAAAATAACCGCCCGCGCCTTCCGCGTAGTTACGCGCGGCGGTAATTTCAGAGTCGCCCATCCCATCGCCAATCAGCAAAATAACGTTTTTGGCCTGTTTATTATTTAAGGAGGCGCGAATCGCGTCGGTTTGATCGGCAGATAAACGGCGAGCACCGCCTGGCTGGGTGATGTCCCCTTGCGCGGCGCGGTTATCGAGAACAGCTGTAGAGGTCTCCGCGTGAACGGTAGGCAGACCCAGCAGAGGTAATAATGCGGCAACGATAGCACGGTATTTCACGTTAGTTTCTCCATGTATAAATACTTAAAAAAAGAAAACATGGAGACTGTAAGAAAAGAGCGTGACAGTTTAATGACAGCGTGAAATAAGCAAAGACCTACTATTTTTCGGGGGCTAGAAATAACCGTTTAACATGGTTATATAATAATTCGCGATGATGATCGGAAGCATCTTCCGGCGGTGTAAGCTTATTCAACGTGGCGGCAATGTGGCTTTCCAGATCGGACTCAGGCTGCTGTTTCATATGCAGTAGCAGCGTAGTCACCACCACTTCCAGCGCATCAACCTGAATACGTAGCGCGTTTGCTTCATCTTCCTTTTCGGCTAGTTTTACCAGCAATTCAGCAATGAAATTTTTCATCGCGCGTTTTCCTTATGGATAGCGATGGGCTGGATGCAGGCCCTGAAAAAATAAATAGACCGTTAAAACATACGGTTCCATTCCCCTTTGGCAAGCAGGAATAGAATTACAATATCCAGACAATTCTGCAAGTGAAACCCGCAAAAACATAATCCTCATGAATATCATGGAATTAGTTTCATTTTTCGCCAGCGAAACGTTTCTCTCGCATAATAATGCAGGGCCATCGAACAAAGTTGAATAACAGTGGAATGAATCGATGGAAATAACGTTGTGCCGCTATTTCCATCGTTACCGTGATATTACTGGCGAACCGGCTGGGTACGGCGGAGCATTACCGCCAGTTGCCATAGGTTAATCAGCACAATCACCGCGGTGGCGATAAATACCCAGCGGAATCCGGCCATTGCGGAAATGGATGCGCCAATCAGCGGCCCCGCCACATTACCCAGATACATAAACGACTGGTTATAGCCGAATATACGCCCGGTTACGCGCTCGCTAATATATTTGAGCAACAGCGTTTGTACCGCCGGCAGCATCGCGCCATCGGCGAAGCCAAGAATAAAACGGAGAATGCCAAGCTGAAGCGGGGTGGTCACAAACGACATGGCAAAGAACAGCACCACGGCAAAGACCAGCGTGCCCAGCAAAATGCGGGCGGTGCCAATACGGTCCCCGAGCTTGCCCAGCCTTGGCGCGGAAATCAGCGCCGATACGCCGGGCACAGCGGCAATCATGCCGCTTAAGAAGGCAATGTTAGTGCTATCCGGCGACATCGATTTAATAAACAGCGCCAGAATTGGGCTAATCGAGCCGTTACACAGCTGAATCACCATCGTCGTAACAAACAGGCTGATCACCAGCCCGGGATACGGCAGTGAGGCAAATACCGCCTTACCGCTCAGCTTCTCGCCTTTTTCCAGCACCGGGCGGGAGCCCTCTTTGATTAAAAACAGCGTCACCAGGAAGCTCACCATCAGCAGGAATGCGGTGATAAAGAACACCATTCGCAGCCCTACATGGTCAGCCAGAAAACCACCGAGCAGCGGCCCGCCGATCACGCCGGTGATCTGCGCCGTCGAGAGGGTGCTGAGCGCCCAACCGCTGCGCTCGCGAGGAACCTGCGAGGCCACAAGGGCCATTGCGTTAGGAATATAGCCGGACGTTAAGCCCATAATGGCGCGCAGGAAAAAGAGCTGCCAGACGTTGGTGGCGAAGGCCTGCAGGAGAATCGCCACCGCCATCCCAAGCGATGCGCGCAGCAGCATTAACTTGCGGCCTTTACGGTCCGCGAGGCTTCCCCACATTGGCGAAACGATCGCCGAAACCAGAAAGGTGACGCTGAAGGTCAAGCCTGACCACATGGACAGCGATTCGTGCGAGGTGACGCCAAGCTGCGCCACATAGAGCGGTAAAAAAGGCAAAATCTGGCTAATCGCTAGCCCGGTGAAAAAACAGCCGAACCAGACGGAAATAAGGTTAACCTTCCAGGATTCCATAACGACGCGTTTGACTTCAATTGACGGGAACAAGTTGTCAGGTTAGCAACTCGCTTCTCTCGCCGTATTGTCAGAGATGCTCAATCGATAACTTCAGGATTTTATCAGTCAACAAACGCATTTTTGTGATACATATCACGATGAAAATGCAGAACATTAGTGACTTATGCTTAGCACCTGAAGATGATTTGCGCGGAACGATATGGAAAAGGCAGATAGCCCGCATCGCCCGTGGTATGTTATGTGCTTTGCGTTTTGGAATGGATGGATTGAGAGAATGGCAAAGTTGCGGGTTGGGATTGTTTTTGGCGGCAAATCGGCGGAGCACGAAGTCTCCCTACAGTCCGCGAAGAATATTGTTGAAGCGATTGATAAAACGCGGTTTGACGTGGTGCTGTTAGGCATCGATAAACAGGGGCAGTGGCACATCAGCGATGCGCAGAACTATCTGCTCAACGCTCAGGACCCCGCCCGTATCGCGCTGCGCCCTTCTACGACGACGCTGGCCCATATTCCAGGCCGCGAACGCCAGCAGATGATCGACGCCGAAAGCGGCCAACCGCTGGATGCCATTGATGTGATTTTCCCCATTGTGCACGGCACGCTGGGGGAAGATGGTTCCCTTCAGGGGATGCTACGTATGGCAAACCTGCCGTTTGTCGGCTCCGACGTTCTGGGCTCAGCCGCCTGCATGGATAAAGACGTCACCAAGCGTCTGCTGCGCGATGCCGGGCTGTCTATTGCGCCGTTTGTTACCCTGACGCGCCGCAACCGCGACAATTTCACCTTCGACGAGATCAAAGCGAAGCTGGGTCTGCCGCTGTTCGTTAAGCCTGCGAATCAGGGCTCTTCGGTTGGCGTCAGCAAGGTCAACGATGCGGAGCAGTATGCGAAAGCCGTGGCGTTAGCCTTCGAATTCGACCATAAAGTCGTGGTGGAACAAGGTATTAAAGGCCGTGAAATTGAGTGCGCGGTGCTGGGCAATGACGACCCGCAGGCCAGCACCTGCGGTGAGATCGTGCTGAACAGCGAGTTCTACGCGTACGATACCAAGTACATTGACGATAATGGCGCGAAGGTGGTGGTTCCTGCAGCGATTCCCGCCGAAGTGAACGATAAAATCCGCCATGTCGCGATTGAGGCTTATCAAACGTTAGGCTGTAGCGGTATGGCGCGCGTGGATGTGTTCCTGACTGCCGATAATGACGTGGTGATTAACGAAATCAACACCTTGCCTGGTTTCACCAACATCAGCATGTACCCGAAACTGTGGCAGGCCAGCGGCCTGGACTACACATCATTGATTACCCGCTTGATCGAGCTCGCGCTGGAACGCCATCAGGCCGATAAAGCGCTGAAAACATCAATGAACGATTAAGACGTGTTTGCGGGGCACGGCAACGCGCCCCGATACATCGTGACCTTTTACTCTTCTCTGCGACGAATAATCAACCCCGCCAGCCAGAAGCTAATCACCCACGTTACCAGCCCCACGGCATAGGTTTGCCAGCCCTTCGCTTCAAAACCCAGCAGGCCAACAATTCCGTTAAGAATAAAGATAAGACCAATCGCAAATGCGTAGTAGTGCCAGTCGCGGCGGATTTTTACAGGCAGGTTCATAGCGGCTCCATCACAAAGAAAACAGGATGCCATAAACCCGCGACAACGTCTGTGGTGTGAACGGCAGTTAGCGAATGTTAATGGGATTTAACCTCAAGCTGAAGCGGGAAATGCGTAAATCGGACAGCAAAACCAGGAATATTCTGGCTCAAAATTTACCATAAATCCGATATTGACAATTCCTATCTACTGCCACACTCCCCCCAGTAACACGCAATCATCCGTCTTCACGTGATCCTGGAGGTCCCAATGACAGATTTTACCTTGTCAAAACTCATGTTCAGTGGGAAGAAAAAGGCGTCCTCCGCGTCAGGCAACCTCGCGTACGCGCTTTTCGTCCTGCTGTGCTTTTCAGTTGGTGCGCAACTGCTATCGCTGGTGTTGCACGCTCCAGGTATCTATGAGCACCTGATGCAGATTCAGGACAGCGGCCGTCCGCGCGTGGAAATTGGCCTCGGCGTGAGTACGCTGTTTGGCCTGGTGCCCTTCCTCGCAGGCTGCGCCATCCTTGGCGTGGTTTCCCTGGTGCGCCGCCTGCGTCATCACGATTAATTCAGCGCCATGCATTTGGCCCGGCGCTCATCAACCCGTTTAGCAAACCACGCCGTGGTTAACTGACGGGTTATTTTCGGGCTCTCCAGCTGAATCCCCGGCAGCATCTCGCGGGCCAGCGGTTTACCCGCTTTTTGCTCGGCAATTTTATACACCCCTTTGTACAACGCGGTGCTTTCAAACGCCTGGCTATCGCCTTTTTGTAGCTGACGGTGAATTTCAGCGTTGCTCAGCGACAGCTTGTCCGCCAGTTTCCTGACCGCTTTCTCCGTGCTGCCCGGCTCATCGCTGCCGTAAAGAATAACGTCGCCATCCAGCGCCAGTTTCACGCCGGTGGCTTTACTGACCGCATTCTGGAAAGCCGCATTACGGCTGGCGTACCAACCGGCATTAAAGTCGGCGTAGCGATAAACAGGCGCCGTGTAGCTCGCCGGGTAGTTAAGCAGATGGTAGGTGCCGAACCACAGACCGCCGCGCAGCGAGAACACCTCCTGGCGTACGGTACCCTCCATCTTCCACGGATAGTTATCCTGATGCTGTTCGGCAAAGGCGATGCTGACCTGCATCGGCCCACCGGTGTGGACCGGGTTAAGCGAGCCAAACAGCTTCTGCCCCATCGGCACCATGCCGATAAAGTCGTCGAATATCGCACTCAGCTGTTTTTCGGTTTTCACGTTATCCAGCCGTTCGCTGTAGCTTTTACCGTTGGGCGAGTTGATTTTCAGCGCGGTGTGCACCAGGAAAACCGGGATATGCATCTTCTCCGCCCGGCGGTCGATCTCCTGCCAGGCGATTTTGCTCAGATTAGGTACCGACGGGTCGGACTGATAGTTCGACTCCTGTTGCGCGACCGCCAGCACCGAACAGATATTCTCTTCCGTCGGCGCCAGCTTCTGGCTCTCGAAAGTCTTCGCCAGCGCCTGCGCCCAGGCGTCTCTGTCCTTCACGCTGGCGGGCATTTTTTGCCGCACCACGCTTGCCACATCGACCGGTTTTTCGCCCTCTTTCAGCTGCGGTGCCTGCTGGCTGGTACAGGCGCTTAACAGCGCGGCGGCCAGCAGGGTCAGGGCAAACGAACGGTAACGCGTTGTGGCTATCGCCATGGGCTATCCTTATCAAAAATAAACGGTTTTCTTAACTTTGCGGCTGAACGATTTCATCCGGCAGATCTTTGTTATCCAGCTCTCGTTCGAAGCTGCGCAGACGTTTGTAGATAGACATCAGTTCCACCAGCGTGGTCCAGGAGCTGATCAGATACTGGAACGAACTACGAACTTGATCGAATACGTTGCTGATCTGCGTCATCAGACCGAGCGTAATCGTACCGGCTACAATCGACGGAAACAGCAGGAACAGACCGAAAACGGTATCTGCCTGTATATACACGATGCGTGCAATATTAAAATAGGTGTAATGGAAATAGAGTTTAAAGTAGTTATGGCGCACGGCATCAAACAGCTCGCGTACCGTTGGTGGTGTAGCGCGATTAGGATCATCCTCGCCGTACACCAATTCCTTACGATATGCCGCTTCCACCCGTTGATTCTTAAAATTTAACCCCGGTAGTTTGATACCAACTATCGCCAGTAAACCGGTACCGAGCAACGACCAGATAATGGCGGCAATCACCAGACCATAGGGTACATACCCAACAATCGGCAGTTCACGTACATGTGGGGAAAGTGCGACCAGTACCGGCAGAAAAGCAATCAGTTTCATGATCGCGTTCAGCAGGCTAACACCCATATCCTCAAGCGTAGAGGCAAAACGCATGGTATCTTCCTGCACACGTTGAGCCGCCCCCTCGATATGACGCAGGTGCTGCCAGTGCGCGATGTAGTATTCGTTCATCGCGGTACGCCAGCGAAAGATATAGTGGCTAATGAAAAAGTTACTCAATACGCCAATGACTACCGCAATAAAGGCGATACCTAAAAAGATTCCAATTTCCTGATAAAACTGGCCAATTGCGACCTTATGCGGCGCGGAGAGCGCTTTTTGAATCAGATCGTAAAACGGCGCATACCAGGCGTTCACTGCCACGCTCACTTCTACCTGAAACCAGGTGACAAAAATAATCAGCGCCGTACCCAGAATCGACCAGTACTGCCAGCGGTGCGGGCTGCGGATAAACCAGTAGCCGGCAAATAGCCCGACGCACACCAGATAGTAGGCATAAAACACCAGGTAGTTCAGCGACCAGAAACGCGCCGCGCTAATCGGCACATCATTGCTCGCGCCGGTCAGGCGCAGCAGCCAGCTACCGCCGCCCACCTGCCAGAAAATCACCGCGACCATTGCCCAAATAAACGCCGAGAGAAAAAAGGGACCCGGCTTAGGGAAAAAAGACTTAAACATCGTACTCTCCTGCTAACTTCTTATGATTCTGCGTTGTGCTGTGACAACAGAATACCGCCACGGATCGTTTTTACCGTAAAGAGGTATTAGGCAATGTAACTGTGCAATCAGACCGAAAAATACCGCCAGAGTTCGCAGGCGGTCCACGTCTCTATCATACGCGTCGGATCACAAAAGCGCGTATCCACATCGCGGAATAATCATCGCGTTTACGCTCGGTTACGTTTTTCCCGCTATCATACCGTTTAATGGCGCTGTGCCTGATGCCGATTCGATGTATTTTTAGTATAAATACGCATTACTCTCCCATTTCAATTCATGGATGCTTCCGTTGAAACGTAGTCTGCTTTTTTCTGCCGCGCTGTGCGTGGCGTCATTGACCTCGGTGCAGGCAGCTCAGCCACAGCCGATTACCGCGCCCGCGTTTGCGTCCGATATTGTTGACCGATACGCTAACCATATCTTTTACGGGAGTGGCGCGACCGGCATGGCCCTGGTGGTGATCGACGGCAACCAGCGCGTGTTCCGCAGCTTTGGCGAAACCCGTCCGGGCAACAACGTGCATCCGCAGCTTGACTCGGTGATTCGTATCGCCTCGCTGACGAAGCTGATGACCAGCGAAATGCTGGTGAAACTGCTCGACCAGGGCGTGGTGAAGCTCGACGACCCGCTGAGTAAATATGCACCGTCGGGCGCGAGCGTCCCGAGCTACAACGGCACGCCAATTCGCTTAGTGAACCTGGCAACGCATACCAGCTCTCTGCCGCGCGAGCAGCCGGGCGGAGCGGCGCATCGTCCGGTCTTCGTCTGGCCGACTCAGTCGCAGCGCTGGAGCTATCTGTCAACGGCAAAACTGCACGCCGCGCCGGGCTCGCAGGCCAGCTACTCTAACCTGGCCTTCGACCTGCTGGCCGACGCGCTGGGCAACGCCGCGCACAAACCCTATCCACAGCTGTTTGAAGAGCAGATCGCGCGCCCGCTGGGCATGAAGGACACCACGTTTACGCCGTCGCCGGACCAGTGTGGCCGCCTGATGGTGGCGGAAAAAGGGGCCAGCCCGTGTAATAACACGCTGGCGGCCATGGGCAGCGGTGGCGTGTACTCTACGCCGGGCGATATGATGCGCTGGATGCAGCAGTATCTGTCATCCGATTTCTACCACCGCAGCAGCCAGGCCGACCGGATGCAGACGCTGGTCTACAAGCGTAGCCAGTTAACCCGCGTGATTGGCATGGACGTGCCGGGCCGCGCCGACGCACTGGGCCTCGGCTGGGTGTACATGGCGCCGAAAGATGGTCGCCCTGGCATTATCCAGAAAACCGGCGGCGGTGGCGGCTTTATCACCTATATGGCGATGATTCCGCAGTCTAACGTCGGCGCTTTCGTGGTGGTGACCCGCTCGCCGTTAACCCGCTTCGTCAATATGAGCGACGGTATTAATGAATTAGTGACCGAGCTCAGCGGTAATAAAGCCAACGTTATCCCCGCCTCTTAATATTCCGAAGGCAAACGCGTAATACCGACGAGTTTGCCTTTTTCCATCTGGATATAATCGCCCTGGCGCAGCGCGGCTAATACCTCGGCTATCACCGAACGCGATATTCGCGTACGTTGCTGAATATAATTCAGCACACCAATACGTGCGCGAATATTATCGTCCCAGTTGCGCATCATTAATAATGTGGCGCGAATCTGATGATAATGGTTAGCGCCAATTAACTGCTTATCGCGTTGTTCCAGCAAACGCGTCTGCCAGGCCATCCAGTAAAACGCTTCTCGCCAGAGCTGATAGCGGTCAAGGCATTGTAGGGTCTCTTTTGCCGGGAGGTAGTACCCCCGGCATTCGGCTTCGGCTGTGAGCGAATAACGGTTATGAATGGGGCTGGCCGCCGCGGCAAGACCAAAAATCGACGGTCCCTGAACCAGGCCAAAGAGAACGTTGTGCTCTTCGCGGCGTAGGGAAACCGCCCCTTTTTGTACCACGATGGTCATCTCCCCCAGGGTGCTGTCAACTGGCAGCACACTCTGCCCTGGTTGCAGATTAAAGTTCACGCCACGTGGCGCCAGATGCTTATCGAGCGCGATAAATTCGGCGTGTGGTTTACTGAGATAAGGCATGCGATGCAATCCGTGCAAATATCCCCCTCTTCGTGATGGGGATAATGTCCTAAGATATACAGAATAGTTCCGGTTCTGTATGCGCCAGGTCCGAAAAAGAACCTGATGAACATAATAAAAAACTTTCCCGCTGAGTAAAGT
>NZ_JANEWH010000041.1:0-36887 GCF_028069715.1 Kluyvera sp. Awk 3
ACCTAAAAGTAAACGCTTCATATGTCAACAGCGCAACGCAGCATCTTGTGCTTAATAGCGATGTCGCCGCTCCGATATGGCGCTTGCAACAGTTCAGCGCCGTGCTTGCATCCGGGGTGGACAATAGTTGAAAATGAGAAGCATTAACCAACTGCAACCGGGATGCATTTCTGTGAAACTCTCCGCTTTATGGCGCACCGCCGCGCTGATCGCTGGCTTCAGCGTTTTAGGACTCTCCTCAGCGCAGGCCGCCGACTGGCCGCGCCAGATCACCGATAGCCATGGCGTACACACGCTGGAACAAAAACCCACGCGTATTGTATCCACCAGCGTCACCCTCACCGGCTCGCTGCTGGCCATTGACGCACCGGTGATCGCCAGCGGCGCCACCACCCCCAATAACCGGGTAGCCGATGCTCAGGGTTTCCTGCGCCAATGGGGCGACGTCGCCAAAGCCCGTAAAGTGACCCGTCTGTATATCGGTGAACCCAGCGCTGAAGCGGTGGCTGCACAGATGCCAGATTTGATTCTGATTAGCGCCACCGGCGGCGACTCGGCGCTGGCGCTGTACGATCAGCTCTCCACAATCGCCCCCACGCTTATCATCAACTACGACGATAAAAGCTGGCAGGCGCTGCTGACCCAACTGGGCGGGATTACCGGCAATGAGCAGCAGGCGGCGGCGCGTATTGCCGAATTTGATAAACAGCTGGCGACGGTGAAGCAGCAAATTAAACTGCCGCCGCAGCCGGTCAGCGCGCTGGTGTACACCGCAGCAGCCCATAGCGCTAACCTGTGGACCAGCGAATCCGCGCAGGGGCAGTTCCTGCAGCAGCTCGGCTTTACTCTCGCGACGTTGCCGCCTGGCCTGCATGCCAGCCAGAGTCAGGGCAAACGCCACGACATCATCCAGCTTGGCGGTGAGAGCCTGGCTTCCGGCCTGAACGGCGAAAGCCTGTTTCTGTTTGCCGGCGACGAAAAAGACGCCGACGCGATTTACGCCAACCCGCTGCTGGCGCATCTTCCGGCCGTCAAAAATAAACACGTTTATGCGCTGGGCAGCGAGACGTTCCGCCTTGATTACTACAGTGCAACGCGGGTGTTAGCGCGCCTGGCGGCGCTGTTTGGCTAAACGCCACTCCGGCATCATCATCCGATGCCGGATTTTACCTCATCAACATCACGCCAAACCTCATCGCTCCTGATGTTGTGTTGTGATTAGCCATTGTCATTACGCTACCGGATTATTTGCTCACGCCACTTACGGCGACGCCTTTACACCGAGAGGAGATGAACATGGCGAAGAGTAAATTGATCCAAAACGATACACTGACCGAAACCAGTAATGCGGCCGATGGTTTTTACCCCGCAACCGAAGACAGCATGCTGAGCTACACCTCCGCGCGTGTGGCAAAACCGGTCTATAACGAATACAGCGCCAACGCGGCCAAACCGAAAGTCTTCGGCTACTTCACCGACTGGTCTCAGTATGATTCTCGTCTGCAGTCAATTGATACGCCCCTGGAGCGTGGCCGTGGCTATGATGTCACCAACGTCTCCCCGCTGGCCTATGACAAAATCATCGCGGGTTTTATCGGTATCGTCGGTTTTCATAAAATGGACGGTCAGGAGCGTGATGTTGTGGCGGAAGCCGCGGAACTGTGCGGCAAAGTGAAATACGAACCGACCTTCCTCGACCCATGGGGCGATTTCCAGAGCTACATCAACGTGGGCTATGATGTGAGCGGTTGGGACGTTGACCCGAAAACCGTGACCCAGGCTAATACCAAAGGCTTCCTCGGCGCGCTGCGCGACCTGCAGGCCAAAGCAAAAGCGCTGGGCCATAACCTTGAGCTCTCCATGAGCATCGGCGGCTGGACCATGAGCAACGGCTTCCATGAAACCGCCGCCAGCGATGCCTCGCGTAAAATCTTCGCCAAAGGTCTGGTGAAGCTGTTCAAGCAGTTCCCGATGTTCAGCGGCGTCGATCTCGACTGGGAATACCCGAACGTTGAAGCGGCTGGCAACCCGTACGGCGAAGAAGACGGCGCGAACTTTGCGCTGCTGATTGCCGAAGTTCGCAAGCAGCTGGATGCCGCTAACCGCAAAGACGTCAAAATTTCGATTGCGGCTTCCGCCGTCATTGAAAAACTGCAGTTTATCGACCTCAACACGATGATGAATGCCGGTATGGATTACATTAACGTCATGAGCTACGACTTCTTCGGCACCCCGTGGGCGGAAACGCTGGCGCACCACACTAACCTGAAGGCCACCACGCCGGGCGGCTGGTCAGTGGAAACCATCGTTGACTATCTGCTGGAGCAAGGCTTCCCGGCTGAACGTATCAACATCGGCTACGCAGGCTACACCCGAAACAGCCGGAATACCGAAATCACCAGTTTCTCACCGCTGGAAGGCTCCTACATGCCTGGCGGCGGCACCACGACCGGCACCTTTGAGTCCGGCACCAGCGAATGGTACGACGTGATGTACAACTACCTGGATCTGGAAAACCAGAAAGGTCGCAACGGCTTCAACGTCTATACCGACCAGGTTTCCAACGCGGATTATCTGTATAACCCGCAGTCCAAACTGTTTATGTCTCTGGATACCCCGCGCACCATTAAAGCCAAGGGCGAATATGCGGCAAAATTGGGACTAGGCGGCGTCTTTACCTGGACGGTGGACCATGATAACGGCGTGCTGGTTAACGCTGTACGCGAAGGTCTGGGTTATGAAATCAGCAAGCAAGTCATCGACATGGAACCGTTCTATTTCGAAGGCATCAACATCACTCAAGCGGATGAAGAAGCGCAGGACACACCGGTAAAACCGGAAATCAACCATGCGCCAAACGCGCTGATTGAACTGATGATCGTCGGCGGCTCGCGCATTCGTCTCTCCGGCGCAAAATCCTCTGATGAAGATAGCGACATGCTGAGCTACAGCTGGGGTGTACCGGCGGATATTGTTGTCGATGATAAAACTACGGCTGACATTGAGTTTGATGTCCCCAAAGTGGAAACGGAGACAACATACACCTTCACGCTGTTTGTGCGTGATATCTGGGGCGAACCATCCAGCCAGCAGCGCTTTATCCTCTCGGTCGTTCCCGCGCCGTCAAAAGCACAGCCTGACGAAGAAGAAGAGGACGATGCCGGGTACGATTCTGACGATGATAACGCGGAGACGGACGAGACGCCGGAAGAGAAGATCGATGCCGATGAAAATGCGCCGTACCCGTGGTGGGACGCCAGTACCATTTATGGCGCAACCTGGGGCGCTTTCGAAACCGTGAGCTGGAAAGGACATAACTATCAGGTCAAGTGGTGGTGCTGCGGTCAGCAGCCGGATCTTAACTGTTCGCAGGGCGACGTCTGGATCGACCTTGGCGCTTATTAACGCTAACCAGCATGATAGCGGGCTCCGGAGCAATCCGGAGCCTTTACGCTTATGTTTTTTCTGCCGGGAGTGGTCGCTGGAAACAACGCAGTTCCCTCAACAATCCCAGTAGCATCACCCCAACAATCGCCAGCCCCCAGCCGCTTACGCTTGCCGACGCCACCGGCGTCAACACCGCCCCCAACCCGCCGAGCAGCGCCGCGCCAATCGCGTCGCCAGTGACGTTCTGCGCAGTCCACAGCCCGTTAATCCGCCCCAGCATCGCCTCCGGCGTCTGGGTCTGAATCAAGGTATATTGCAGCAGCGAGCTGATCGCGCTCAGCCAGCCGAACAACGCCAGGCATACGAAGCCCAGTGTCCAGTGCGGCATCATGGCGAACAGGCCAATGGCGACAAATGCGCCGACGGTAGCCAACAGCATGATCCAGCCGGGTCGCTCGTTCTGCGCCAGCCTGCCGCTGGTTAACGCGCCGAAGGCCGCCCCCAGCGGGATCGCCGCGTACAACAAGCCAATCTGCGCTGCCGACATCTGCCAGCCCAGCGCCAGCGCCGGATAAAGCACGCGTACCGCGCTCGCCATGGTGAGCAACCCGCCCAGCAGCGCGATGCCGCCAATCAGCGGGCTACCGAGCAAGAAGCGGAACCCGGCCGCCAGCGACGACAATGGATGTTCGCGCGGTTGCGGTGGCGGTGGCAACTGCGGTAAACGCAGCAGCGTCAGCGTGGTGATAAAGGTGCCGAGCGCCGCCAGCAGGTAGTTCCACGACACGCCGCCGGAAGCCAGCAGCAGGCCGCCAACCATCGGCGAAATCACCGAGCCCAGGCGCACCGTCAGCATGGTAATCGCCCCGGCCTGCATCAGGTTTTCGCGCCCCACCAGCGCAGGCGTTGCCGCCAGCAGCGCCGTAACGCCAAGCGAGGCAAAGAAACCATCCCACAGCCCCAGCAGGTAGATAACCAATAGCGACGGCTCCGGCAGCAGCGCGTTTAGCCACAGGCCGATAAAACCGACGCCGCAGGTGCCGCGCGCCAGCAAAATCAGTTTGCGGCGCTCATAGCGGTCAGCCAGCACGCCCCCCACCATCAGCCCAACGAACATCGCCCCGCCGGTGAGCGTCACCGACAGCCCCACCTGCCAGGTGGAGTGGGTCATCATCTGGATTTGCACCGGAACGGCGACCCCAAGCAGGCCAAGCGACAAAATGGAGATAAAGCGGGCAATAAAGACGGCGCGGAAGGCCGGATGTGTTTTTAGCAGGCTCAGATTCAGCAGCCAGGATTGTCGGTTCATTACAAGACCTTGAGCTTTTTTTTCGTACCCTTTTCGAGGTCGCTCATGCTAACATAAACGAATAAGATAGATAACGATAATCACTATCATTATCAAATCAGGGATGTTGCTATGTCGTTTTCCACCGCCGCGTTGCGCGCCGTTGCGCTGCCCGGTCTGCTATTGCTGCTGGTTCTCGCTGCGACGCTAAGCTTGTTGATCGGCGCGACGCCACTGCCGGTTTCCGTTGTCGTCGATGCGCTGAGCGGCACCTGCCGCAGCGCCGATTGCACTATCGTTCTCGATGCCCGTCTGCCGCGCACCCTCGCCGGCCTGCTGGCCGGTGGCGCGCTGGGCCTTGCCGGCGCGCTCATGCAAACCCTCACCCGCAACCCGCTGGCCGACCCCGGCATTCTTGGCGTTAACGCCGGCGCCAGCTTTGCCATCGTGCTGGGCGCGGCGCTGCTGGGTATTACCTCGCCACAGGAGCAGCTGGCGATGGCCTTTTGCGGCGCGCTGGCGGCGTCACTGATCGTGGCGTTCACCGGTAGCCAGGGCGGCGGCCAGCTCAGCCCGGTACGCTTAACGCTGGCGGGCGTTGCGCTGGCTGCGGTGCTGGAAGGGTTCTCCAGCGGTATCGCCCTGCTCAATCAGGACGTCTACGATCAGCTTCGCTTCTGGCAGGCCGGTTCACTGGATATCCGTACGCTGCAAACGCTCAAAACGGTGCTGATTCCGGTGCTGGTTGCCGGCGCGGTGGCGCTGATGATGAGCCGCTCGCTGAACAGTTTGAGCCTGGGCACCGATACCGCCACCGCGCTCGGCAGTAAAGTGGCGCGCACGCAAATTCTGGGGCTGCTGGTGATTACCATCCTCTGCGCCAGCGCGACCTCGGTGGTCGGCCCTATCGCCTTTATCGGTTTGATGATGCCGCATATCGCCCGCTGGCTGGTGGGCTCGGATCACCGCTGGTCGCTGCCGGTCACCCTGCTGGCGACGCCATCGCTGCTGCTGTTCGCCGATATTGCGGGCCGCCTGCTGGTTCCCGGCGAACTGCGCGTGTCGGTGGTCAGCGCTTTTATCGGCGCGCCGGTGCTGATTTTCCTCGTCCGCCGTAAATCTTCCGGAGGTGGCCGATGAACGCCCCTTCCCGTCGTCTGCTCGCCAGCTGCCTGCTGCTGGTCATTGGCTGTTTACTGCTAACGCTCCTGAGTCTACGCAGCGGCGCAGTGACGCTGGAATTTTCCCAAGTCTTCAGCGCGTTATTCGGCGACGCGCCGCGCGCCGTCGCCATGGTGGTGACCGAATGGCGTCTACCGCGCGTACTGATGGCGCTGTTGATCGGCGCCGCGCTGGGCGTCAGCGGCGCGATTTTTCAGTCGTTGATGCGTAACCCGCTGGGTAGCCCGGACGTAATGGGCTTTAACACCGGGGCATGGAGCGGCGTACTGGTAGCGCTGGTCTTCTTCGGCCAGAACCTGACCACCATTACCCTCGCCGCGATGGCAGGCGGCATTGCCACCTCGCTGCTGGTGTGGGCGCTGGCGTGGCGCAATGGTATCGAAACCTTCCGCCTGATTATTATCGGCATCGGCATCCGCGCGATGCTGATGGCCTTCAACACCTGGCTGCTGCTGCGCGCCTCGCTGGAAACCGCCGTCTCTGCGGGGCTGTGGTTTGCCGGGTCGCTCAACGGCCTGACCTGGGCCAAAATCTGGCCCGCCGCACCGCTGATGATTGTCGCGCTGGCCTGTGCGGCACTGCTGGTGCGCCGCCTGCGTCTGCTGGAGATGGGCGATGACAGCGCCTGCGCGTTGGGGGTGCGTGTCGAATATTCTCGCCTGCTGCTGATGCTGGTCGCCGTGGTGCTCACTGCCGCCGCCACCGCGCTGGCCGGGCCGATTTCCTTTATTGCGCTGGTCGCTCCGCATATCGCCCGCCGCCTGAGCGGCACCGTACGCTGGGGGCTGACTCAGGCCGCGCTCTGTGGGGCGCTGCTGCTCACCGCCGCCGATTTCTGCGCACAACAACTGTTCTTGCCTTACCAGCTTCAGGTGGGCGTGGTGACCGTCAGTCTTGGCGGTATCTATCTCATCGTGCTGCTTATTCAGGAGTCTCGTAAAAAATGACCGACACCGTCGCCCGTCTGCGCGGCGAGGCGTTAACCCTCGCCTACGGTAAAAAAACCATCGCCGAGTCGCTGAATGTCACCATTCCGGACGGTCATTTCACCGCCATTATCGGCCCTAACGGCTGCGGTAAATCGACGCTGCTGCGCACGCTCAGCCGCCTGATGACGCCGACTCACGGTCACGTCTATCTCGACGGCGAAGAGATTCAGCGCTATGCCAGTAAAGAGGTGGCGCGACGTATCGGTCTGCTGGCGCAAAACGCCACCACGCCCAGCGATATTTCAGTACAGGAACTGGTAGCGCGAGGGCGCTATCCGCACCAGCCGCTATTTACCCGCTGGCGTCAGGAAGATGAGGATGCCGTCCAGCGCGCGATGCAGGCGACCGGGATCGTTGAACTGGCGAATCAGAGCGTGGACACCCTCTCCGGCGGCCAGCGTCAGCGTGCATGGATTGCGATGGTGCTGGCGCAGGATACCGCCATCATGCTGCTCGACGAGCCGACGACCTGGTTGGATATCAGCCATCAAATTGATTTGCTGGAATTGTTAAGCGAGCTAAACCGCGAACGCGGTTTTACGCTCGCTGCCGTGCTGCATGATTTAAACCAGGCATGCCGCTACGCTACGCACCTGATTGCGCTGCGCGAAGGGAAAATCGTCGCCGAAGGCGCGCCGCAAGAAATTGTGACGGCGGAATTGATTGAAGCGGTGTACGGGCTACGCTGCATGATCATTGACGATCCGGTGGCCCATACGCCGCTGGTGGTGCCGCTGGGGCGGCGATAGCGCTTACTCCCTCTCCCTTTCAGGGAGAGGGCCGGGGTGAGGGTACATCGCGCACATTTCCCCTCACCCTAACCCTCTCCCCAAAGGGGCGAGGGGATCAAACCGAACGCGCTTTCCGGACAGAGAAAAACCGAATCCCTACCCCAATATCTCCCGGATCACCGGCCCTATCGTCTCAAACGCCGCGGGCGTGATGATATCCACGTGCGCGCAGTCCTGGCTGTAAACCTCCAGTTCCCCCACCCATGGCCCCCATGCCGTCTGCGGGTCCGCCTGCCGGGTTTTCTCCGCCACAAACAGCGTCGCTTTCCCGTCGAACGTGGCGCTGTGCGCGGTGGTCAGCAGCCGTACCGCATCGGCATAGTTGCCTTCAATCGCGCTGAACAGCGCGCTGGACCCTTGCCCCTGCTGCGCGGCGAGAAATGCTTCGCGTTCGCGGTTTATCTCCGCCAATACAGCCGGGTCGAGGCCGTTAGCCTCTTTTTCCGCCCAGTTTTGTGTCTCCGGCGGCCAGGTATCCAGCAGGCCGAGGAACGCCACCGTTTCACCGCGCTGGCGTAACCGGGCGGCGATGCCCTGCGCCAGCGTCCCACCGAGGGAATAGCCCAGCAGATAGTACGGCCCGTGTGGCTGCTGTGCCAAAAGCGTCGCCAGATGCTGCTCGCAGACTTCGTCCAGCGTCTGCGCCGTTTGCATTGGCCCTTCCGGGCGCGGCGACTGAATGCCGGTGATTGACCAGCGCGGCGACAGATAGCGCGACAGCACGCTGAACTGCCAGGCGAAGCCCGATGCCGGATGGAAACAGTACAACGTCGGACCGTCGCCAGTGCGCAGCGGCAGCAGCGGCTCATAGCCCAGACGCATTACCTGCTCCTCATCGTCGCTCTCCAGCAACGCACTCAGTTTAGCCACCGTCGAGGAGACCATCACCTGCCCCGGCGTCACCTGACGCCCGCTACGCTGGCTGAGTATTGCCGCCAGACGCATCGCCAGCAGCGAGTGTCCGCCGAGGGCGAAGAAGTCGGCGTCGATATCCTGGATCTCACAGCCTAACAGCTGGCTGAACGCCTCGGCCACCTGCGTCTCTGTCGCCGACTGCGGCGCACGCCCGGCGGTTTTCTGCGTCAGCGACGGCAACGGCAGCGCCTTGCGATCCAACTTACCGTTGGCGCTGAGCGGCAGCGCGCTAAGCTGCAGCAACACCACCGGCACCATATGCGGCGGCAGACGATCGCGCAATTGCGCCAGCAGCGCATCGGTATCCAGCGGCAGACCCGAAGTCGAGACCACATAGCCCACCAGTTGACGCGCATCGCCGCCGGTGGCAGCGGCCTGGTTAATAACGCAGGCGTGAGTGACCGCTTGCTCCACGTCTTCCAGCGTCTGCATCACCCGATCGATTTCACCCAGCTCAATGCGCTGGCCGCGAATTTTCAGCTGATCGTCGCTGCGGCCTAAATACTCCACCGCACCGTTATCCAGCCAACGCGCCACATCGCCGGTGCGATACATCCGCTCGCCGGGAGCAAACGGGTCGGCGATAAAGCGGCTGGCGGTCAGGTCCGGACGCCCCAGATAGCCCTGCGCCAGTTGAATGCCGGTGAGATAGAGATCGCCCGCGACGCCAAACGGCACCGGGCGCATCATCGCATCGAGGATGCGCAGCCCGGTATTCCATACCGGGAAACCAATCGGCACGCTGTTGCCCGTTACCGCCGCCAGCGCTTCGCCATAGGCCGGGTACCAGCTCACATCAACGGCGGCTTCCGTCGGCCCATAAAGGTTGTGCAGCGGCACGTGAGTGAGCACTTCCCATTCCCGGCACAGCGCGGTCGGCAGCGCTTCACCGCTGCAAAAGACCCGTTGCAGCGAACAGCAGCTGGCCGCCGTTTCCGGCGTCAGTGAGGCGACAAACGCCGCCAGCATCGACGGCACGAAGTGGGTCGTGGTGATGCCATATTGCGCAAAGAAGCGCTGCATCGCTAGCGGGTCACGGTGCGCCTCCGGCTCGGCCATCACCAGGCTCGCCCCGGCGATAAACGGCCACCAGAACTCCCACACCGAGACATCAAAACTGCACGGCGTTTTCTGCGCCACCACGTCGGCGGCGGTCAGCGGATAGTGGTTCTGCATCCACAGCAGGCGGTTAACAATCGCCTCATGACCCACCATGACCCCTTTCGGGCGGCCGGTCGAGCCAGAGGTAAAGATGATATAAGCAGTCTGTTCCGGCGTCGCCAGCGCTAATGGCTGGTCATCGCTCGTCGCCAGCGGCGCGTTCAGGCACAGGCTGGCGATATTCGGGAAACGGTGTAACTGATCGTCGGCGGTGATCAGCAGCGATGGCCGCGCGTCTTCCAGCATCATCTGCAGGCGGTCGTCGGGGTAACCGGTGTCCAGCGGCAGCCAGGCGGCTCCGGCCTCAACGATGGCATGCAGCGCCAGCGTCAGGAAGACGGAACGCGGTAACGCCACGGCCACACTGTCGCCGGGCTTCACGCCGCACTGACGCAACACGTTTGCCAGCGCCACTACCTGCTGGCGCATTTCGCGGTAGGTAAAGCGGTAATGGGCGTCAACCAGCGCCACGGCATCCGGCGTTTTTGCCGCCTGAGCGGCAACCAGCGAACTCAGCGTTTCACGCGGCAGCGTTTTACCCGTAGCGTTAATCTGCGCCAGACGATGATATTCATCACCGGAAAGCAGCTCGGCGTCGGCACAGCTTAAGGCTGGATTATCAGCAAACTGCTGCAATAATGCGGTTAAACGCGCGATATGTTGCTGCAACGTCGCTTTATTATAACGTTGTTGATTCGCCAGCACTTCCAGCGTCAGGCCGCCCTCTTCATCCGGGAACAACGCCAGCTCCAGATCGTTCACCGGCCCGGTCGCCAGCGTATGGGTGATGGCCGTCACGTCGTCGAAAGCCAGACGATAATCGAACATTTTGACGTTAAATACCGGGCCGAACAGCGCTTCATCACCGGCGGCTTTACCCGCATCACGGACAATCTGCTCGGCGTCGTAGCGCTGATGGCGACGCATTTTTTTCAGCTGTGCTGAGAGGCGTATCGCCAGCTCGGCCAGCGTCTCCTGCCCATTGAGGGTGACCGCCAGCGGCAGCACGTTCAGCACCGGGCCGGTGGCGGTTAACGCCGCGGAACCCAGGCGGCGCATAAAAATAAATCCTGCGGCGTATTCGCTGCGCCCGCACAGGCGTCCCAGCCACAGCGCCGTTAGCGCCAGCGCCAGATCGGCTGGCTGGCAGTTCGGCGCAGCTGCGCTCAGGCGGCTAAACGCCCGACGATCGGCGGTCAGCTTTAATCGCCAGATGGCGCTGCTTTGCGCCCGCCCCGGCAGCGGCGCGGGTGAGAGGGAAGCAGGGGACGGCAGCGCTTTTCGCTGTTCGGCCCAGAAGGTTTTATCACGCAAGTACGCGTCGCTATCGCGATAGCGCTGATATTCCTCCACCACTTCCGCAAACGGCGTGAACGCCGGTTCGGGCATCGCGTCACCGCGCTGCCAGGCCTGGTAAATGAGGCTTATCTGGCGGGTAATGGCCGGGAAGCTGAAACCGTCGACCAGCAGGTGGTGATAACGCTGATACCAGAACCAGCGCTTGTCGCCCACCCGGTAAAGGCGGTGGCAAAACAGCGGATTGCCGCTGTCGACGCGGCTGTTTTGCGCCAGGTCGGCCTGCATCCGCGCCAGCGCTTCCTGCGGCGGGTCGTCAAACGTACGTAAATCGTCGATCGGCGGTTCGGCGATAACCAGGCTGTCGTCAACCCACTGCCACACTTCACCGTTATCTTCGCCAAAGCGCAAACGCAGCGTATCGGCCTGCATCATGCCAGCAGCAATCGCCCGCGCCAACAGCTCACCGTCTATTTCACCTTGTAATTCAACGTAATGCGCCACGCTCCAGGCGTTTGGCAGCGTCGAGAGCGCCTCCGCCATCCAGATACCCGGCTGGGCGGCAATCAGCGGTAAACGCGGGCTCATGGGCGGCCTCCGGTGGTGGCAAAATGGTCGGGGGTTAGCGTGGTCCAGTGCGCGCTTAACCAGGCGTTGCACGCCTCAAGCGGCTGCGGTTGGCAGACCACCGTCCAGCCCGCGGGTAGCGTGCACTGCTGAGGCCAAAGGCTGAACTGTCGCTGCGGGTTTTGCAGAAGGTAAAACAGCCCTTGCGCCACATCGAAGGGGTTACTGACTTGCATACCAAACTCCTGTCGTTAATCGCGCTCGCGACCCCATAGGGTCATCAACCCGGCGGTCAGCCCGCCGCGCCAGCAAAGCGCATCATGTCCGCCGTCAACCTGACGCCAGAAAATCGGCAGCTGCGTGTGCTGTAATTGGGCAAAAAGCGCCTGATTGGCGCGAAAAATGAGCGGCTCACGAACACCGGCTTCGAGCACGATGCGTAACCCTTGAGGCTGAACTTCGCCGCGCTGAAGCTGTTCCAGAATCAGGCCGCTCTGGTGTCCTCCGCGGTGCGGCCACCAGTAAGAACCGGACTGGCTTAGCACGCAGCCAAATCGCGCCGGCCAGTGTAAGGCGGCGTACAGCGCCGACAGGCCGCCAAAACTCTGGCCAGCCACCACGGTGCGATCGGCACGTTCGCTGAAGGACGCAATCGCCTGCACCTGCGGTAGCAGCTCTTGCTGTACCGCCAGCCAGAAGTCAGGGTTACACGGCAGCTCGATGCTGCGATGGGCGTTGTCGATGACATCAATCAACAGGTACACCGCCGGAGGCAGTTTGCCTTCGTCGGTTAACGCGGTCAGCGCGGGCCATACCGGCATACTTTCAGCCCAGAACTGGCCGTCAAGCAGCATCGCCAGCGGACGCTCTTCGTCGCCCGCATCGCCGGTGGAAAAAATCCATGCCCGGCGCCGGTTACCCAGCCGTTCGCTGTGCCAGGTGATGCACTGCGGCGGGTTCCAGCGCGCAGCGGGCGTTGACCAGCCAGGCTGCTCCGGTGCCTGCGGCATCTCCAGTGCCGACACCGCGTGCCCGCGCCCGCCCTTCCAGCTCTGCGGATTGAGCGGGTCGGCGATCGCCTGCGGCAGCACCTTGCGCCAGCCTTCACGCAGCAGCATGCGGTCCGGTTCGGGTGTCGTGAAAATATCCGGGGAAAAATCATCTTCACGCGCAGACGGCGCGAAGCAGTAGCTGCCGCGCCAGGTCGGCGGCAGCGAGGTGGTCCAGCACCACGCATCGGTGTGGTCAATGCGTCGCAGGGTTTGCGGCACAGAATTGTGGTGGTGATCGGTGACGCCGGTAATGTAAATCCACACCCGCCGAATCGGCGAAGTAGCCTCGCCTCCCGCCGGATCGCGCCACCAGAACGTCACCTGACATTCACCGTTAACACATTGATACGTTGGCCCTTTTATCGTCGCCCACCAGGCATCACTTCCTGTCGCTAACTTCCCCACCACGTTAACCCCATGTTTATTGTGGAATTTATTGTTACAGACTAAAATTTATTGATAATATTATTGATAACTATTTGCATTTGCAATAGCGTATTGGCGCGCAACTTTCACATGCTTTACGCATATAACCATGCCGGGGCTTGCCCTTTGGGACGGAGCTGTACGAGCCCCCGGCGACGAAAAGCAGGATACAAAATGAATAATAAAATCAAATCCCTGACCTTCCTGGTCAATTTGGGTATCTATGGCATGGCCGCTCCGGCCTTCGCCGCAGAAACAGACAGCAGCAAAACCGACGTCAATGGCGAAACCATGGTGGTAACCGCCGCCGAGCAGAACCTGCAGGCACCGGGCGTTTCCACCATCACCGCCGATGAAATCCGCAAACGCCCGCCGGCGCGCGATGTTTCTGAGATCATCCGCACCATGCCTGGCGTGAACCTGACCGGAAACTCCACCAGCGGCCAGCGCGGTAACAACCGTCAGATCGACATTCGCGGCATGGGTCCGGAAAACACCCTGATTCTGGTCGACGGTAAGCCGGTGACCAGCCGTAACTCCATCCGTCTGGGCTGGCGCGGCGAGCGTGATACCCGTGGTGATACCAGTTGGGTACCACCGGAAATGATTGAGCGCATTGATGTTATTCGCGGCCCTGCGGCGGCACGCTATGGCAACGGCGCGGCGGGCGGCGTGGTGAATATCATCACCAAAAAGACCGAAAATGAATGGCACGGCTCCTGGAACGCCTACATGAATGCGCCGGAGCATAAAGACGAAGGTTCAACCAAGCGTACCGACTTCAGTCTGACCGGCCCGCTGGGCGATGCCTTCAGCTTCCGTCTGTACGGTAATCTCGACAAAACGCAGGCCGACGCCTGGGATATCAACCAGGGCCACCAGTCCGAGCGTACCGGTATCTATCAGGATACCCTGCCTGCGGGTCGTGAAGGCGTTGAAAATAAAAACATTAACGGTCTGGTGCGCTGGGACTTTGCGCCCATGCAGTCGCTGGAATTTGAAGCAGGCTACAGCCGTCAGGGGAACCTCTACGCGGGCGATACCCAGAACACCAACACTAACGATCTGGTAAAAGAGAACTACGGTAAAGAGACTAACCGTCTCTACCGCAATACCTACTCCGTCACCTGGAACGGCGGCTGGGATAACGGCATTACGACCAGCAACTGGGCGCAGTACGAACACACCCGAAACTCCCGTAAAGGCGAAGGTCTGGCCGGGGGTACCGAAGGGATCTTCAGCAGCAACCAGTTCTCTGACATTGATTTGTCGGATGTGATGCTGCACAGCGAAATCAACCTGCCGTTCGATTACCTGGTCAACCAGAACCTGACCCTCGGGACCGAGTGGAACCAGCAGCGTATGAAGGATAACGCTTCTAACACCCAAACCTTTATGGGTGGCGATATTCCGGGTTACAGCAGCACCGATCGCAGCCCGTATTCAGAGGCCAAAATCTTCTCGTTGTTTGCCGAAAACAACATGGAACTGACCGACACGACCATGCTGACCCCGGCGCTGCGTTTCGATCATCACAGCATCGTGGGCGACAACTGGAGCCCGTCGTTAAACCTGTCGCAGGGATTGTTGGACGACTTTACCCTGAAAATGGGTATTGCCCGTGCCTATAAAGCGCCGAGCCTGTATCAGACAAACCCGAACTACATTCTGTACAGCAAAGGCCAGGGCTGCTACGCCAGCAAGGCCGGCTGCTATCTGCAGGGTAATGACGATCTGAAAGCCGAGACCAGCATCAACAAAGAAATTGGTCTCGAATTCAAACGTGATGGTTGGTTGGCCGGTGCCACCTGGTTCCGCAACGACTATCGCAACAAGATTGAAGCCGGCTATTCTCCGGTTTACACCAACGGCACAGGCACCGATGTCTACAAATGGGAAAACGTCCCGAAAGCCGTAGTGGAAGGTCTGGAAGGTACGTTAAACGTGCCGGTTAGCGAGACGGTGAACTGGACCAACAACATCACCTATATGCTGCAAAGCAAAAATAAAACCACCGGCGATCGTCTGTCTATTATCCCGGAATACACGCTGAACTCGACGCTGAGCTGGCAGATTCAGCAGGACGTGTCCGTTCAGTCGACCTTTACCTGGTACGGCAAGCAGCAGCCGAAGAAGTATAACTACAAAGGTCAGCCGGTCACCGGCAGCGAAACCAACGAAGTCAGCCCGTACAGCATCGTTGGCCTGAGCGCGACCTGGGATGTGAACAAATACGTCAGCCTGACCGGCGGCGTGGACAACATCTTCGACAAACGCCACTGGCGCGCGGGTAACGCCCAGACCACCGGCGGCACGACGGGTTATATGTACGGTGCCGGCGCGGAGACCTACAACGAATCCGGCCGTACCTGGTACATGGGAATTAACACCCACTTCTGATTGTTTGCACTCCCCTCTCCCACGCGGGAGAGGGTTTTTCAGGAGCCGCATGAAGACACATCACAGTACCCTTCACACCTTACAGCGTATCGATTTTGACCCCGACAGCTTCACCCCTGGTGATTTACTGTGGCTGCCCCATCACGCGAAGCTTGCCCGCTCGGGGAAAAAACGCCAGACCGAGCACCTCGCCGGACGGATTGCCGCCGTGCATGCGCTGCGCGCATTCGGTGAAAAATCGGTGCCGGGAATCGGCAAGAACCGTCAGCCGATTTGGCCTGAGGGTCTGTACGGCAGCATCAGCCACTGCGGTAACACAGCCATCGCCATCGTCGCTCGTAGCCCGGTTGGTATTGATATTGAAGCGGTCTTTTCGCCTCAGCTTGCCGATGAGCTGGCGAGCCATATTGCCAGCGAAGAGGAACTTGCCGTCCTGCGCCACAGCACGCTGCCCTTCCCGTTGGCGTTGACGCTGGCGTTCTCGGCCAAGGAGAGTCTGTACAAAGCGTTCTCCTTACAGTGCCCCGAACTTCAGGGTTTTCATGATGCCGTTACCATCAGTCTTAACGCGGAAACACTCGCCGTTGAGCTTCCCGCCCTTTCCCTCACTGCGTCACTACGCTGGCACGCCGTTGATGCGCAGCGAATCATCACCCTCTTCTCTCAGCGATAAATATGACCGGAAATCGAAAATAACGAATCAATAACCAGATAAAAACTGATAAACAAAACAAAAAATCAATAAACAGGTCACATATCAGTTTTAATACCTGAAAACATATAGTTTCCTCGCGCAATTACCCCTATGATTCCTCCGAAACATTCACACAAACAATGAAACAATTGTGCGAAATTAAGGAATCCAATGAATACGCAAACACGGACACGGAAAGAAGTGAGCGAAAGCCGACTGATGAGCGGCTTTCTCAATGCCATTGAAAAAGCAGGCAACCGTCTGCCAGAACCGGCGCTGATCTTTTTCTACTTTTTACTGGCGGTCATGGGCCTCTCGGCGGTACTGTCGATGATGACTTTTGACGTGATCAACCCGATGACCCAGGAAGCCGTCAAGGTCAACAACCTGCTCTCCGCCGAAGCGCTGACCAACACGCTGGCCAATATGGTCACCACCTTTACCGGCTTCGCGCCGCTGGGGATTGTGCTGGTCGCCATGCTCGGCGTGGGCGTGGCGGAAAGCTCCGGCTTTATCAACGTAGCGCTGAAAAAGATGCTGCGCGTGACGCCGAAAAAACTGCTGACGCCAATGCTGATTTTCGTCGCCATGTTCAGCCACGTGGCGGCGGATGCGGGCTATGTGCTGGTGATCCCGCTGGGGGCAATTATCTTTATGTCCGCCGGACGCCACCCGCTGGTGGGGATTGCCGCCGCATTCTCCGGCGTGTCCGGCGGTTTCGCCGCCAACATGGTGCCAACCGGTAACGACGCGCTGCTGCAAGGGTTTACTCAGGCCGCGGCCCAGCTGCTCGACAGCACCTACACCGTCAATACCCTGTGTAACCTGATCTTTGGCATCGCCTCGTCTATCGTCATTACGTTGGTCGGCTGGTGGGTCACCGAGCGCATCGTCGAACCGCGCGTCAGCAAAATGACCATTGACGGCGACTTTAAGCACGATGAAGACATGTCCAACGTCACGCCGCAGGAAAGCCGCGCCTTTAACCGCGCGTCGCTGGTGATGCTGCTGGGCCTCGCCGCACTGGCCGCCGCCGCCTGGCCGGAGGGCTCAATGCTGCGCGGGAGCGACGGCTCGCTGACCTCCTATAGCGCGCCGATCATGAAATCTATCGTGCCGCTGATTTTCCTGATCTTCATCCTGCCGGGTATCGTGTACGGCTTTGCCTCCAGCACCTTTAAAACCGGCAAAGACGTCATTGGCGCGATGAACGACTCGATGAGCAAAATGGGCTCATACATGGTGATGGCCTTCTTCTGCGCCATGTTTATCAAAGCGTTCAGCGACTCGAACATCGGCACGCTGGTGGCGTTGGTGGGCGCGGACGGTTTGAAAGCGCTGGCCCTGCCTGGGCAGGCAACCATTATCGGGATGATTGTTCTGACGGCGGTGGTCAACCTGCTGATTGGTTCAGCGTCGGCAAAATGGGCGCTGCTGTCGCCGATTATGGTGCCGATGCTGATGGCGGTAGGGATTTCGCCGGAGCTGACGCAGGCGGCGTTCCGTATCGGTGACTCCTGCACCAACATCATTACGCCGCTGATGGTCTTCTTCCCGCTGATTGTGATCTACTGCCAGCGCTACGTGAAAGGTGCGGGCGTAGGCACGCTGGTCTCGATGATGATGCCGTACTCCATCGCCTTCTTCGTGGCGTGGAGCGCGCTGCTACTGCTGTGGTGGGGACTGGGTCTGCCGTTAGGGATCGCGGCGCCATATACCTGGAGCCCGAGTTAAGCATCAGGTTCAACGCTGCCCCCTCACCCTAACCCTCTCCCCAATGGGGAGAGGGAACCGCTTGTAGCCCGAACGAGGCTACACGGCTAAATGGGCAAAACGGCCCAGCACATCCTGCAATATCCCCAGCCCTTTTTTCACCTGTTCAGCGCTGATGGTACACGGCGGTACCACGTGAATGCGGTTTTCCACCACGAAACTCAGCAGCCCCGCTTCGGTTAACGCACCTTTAATCTCCGCCATGTTCCCCGCCGCCAGCGGCGTTTTCTTCACCCGATCGCTGACCAGTTCCAGCGCCTGGAAGACGCCACGACCGCGAACGTCGCCCACCAGCGGCGAGCGCTCCGCCAGCGCCTCCAGCCCCTGGCGCAGCACGCCGTTGCCGATCAGCGCCGCGTTTTCCACAATCCCTTCGTCTTTCATCGCGTCCAGCGTCGCCACGATCGCCGCCATCGCCAGCGGGTGGCCGGAGTAGGTCAAGCCACCAGCAAAGAAGCGATCGTCAAAATAGTGGGCGATCCGATCGCTGATGATCACCCCGCCTGCTGGTACGTATCCGGCGTTCACCCCTTTAGCAAAGGTGATCAGATCCGGCACGATGCCGTCCTGCTCGAAGGCAAACCAGCTGCCGGTGCGGCCAAATCCCGCCATCACTTCGTCAAGAATCAGGATGATGTTGAACTCGTCCGCCAGCGCACGAACGCCTTTCATATAGCCTTCCGGCGGCACCAGAATGCCCGCCGTACCCGGAATCGACTCCAGCAAAATGGCCGCGATAGAGGATGGGCCTTCGCACTCGATCATCCGCCGCAGATGGGCCAGCGCGCGGCGGCACTCTTCCTGCTCGCTGGTGGCGTTAAATTCGCTGCGGTACAGATACGGGTTAAAGAAGTGAACGTGGCCGCGCGAATATTCGTTCGGCACCCGACGCCAGTCGCCGGTGGCAGCAATCGCGCTGCCGGTGTTGCCGTGATAGGAGCGGTAGGCCGACAGCACTTTGTCACGTCCGGTATACATGCGCGCCATGCGGATGGCGTTCTCGTTAGCGTCGGCTCCGGCGTTGGTGAAGAACACTTTGCTAAACCCTTCCGGCGCGAGGCCAATAATACGCTTCGCCGCCTCGCCGCGCGCCAGGTTGGCGGTTGCGGGCGCAATCGTCACCAGCGTCTCCAGTTGCTCCTTCATCGCCGCCAGCACGCGGGGGTGCTGATAGCCCAGGTTAACGTTTACCAACTGGCTGCTGAAATCCAGATAGGTTTTACCGTCGTAATCCCACAGCTCACAGCCTTTTGCCCCGGCAATCACCAGCGGGTTGAGATTGCCCTGCATTGACCAGGAATGAAAAACATACTCTCTGTCCAGTTGGCGGACGGCCTGATTGTTTAACTCTGTCATCGTCGTTCCTCGCATAGCGTTGGCGTTGATTCATCATGTCGTCGACAGAAAAAAAAGTGATAGAGCCAGTGTAGACCGACGGCTGTGACAACGTGTCACATCGCCGCGCCGCGACTGTCTCTCGGCAGGTCGCGCCGGGGTTTTTATAGTGTTCGGAACAACCTGCACAGGAGAGCACAATGCAACAACGTAACGTGGTGTTTATTACCGGGGCGACCTCCGGCTTTGGGCAAGCGGCAGCGCACGTGTTTGCGCGGGCGGGCTGGGCGCTGGTATTAAGCGGCCGCCGACTGGCGCGGTTACAGGCGCTACAAAACGAACTGGCATCGCGGGTGCCGGTGCATGTTATCGAACTGGACGTGCGGGATAGCGCGGCGGTGGCGTCAGCCGTCGCCGCCCTGCCGCTCGAATTTGCCGACGTCACCACACTCATCAACAATGCCGGTCTCGCGCTGTCTCCGCAGCCCGCGCAGAAGGTGGATCTCGCGGACTGGCACACCATGATTGATACCAATGTCACCGGGCTGGTCAACGTCACGCACGCGCTGCTGCCCACGCTGGTTCGCCACGGCGCAGGGGCAAGCATTATCAACATTGGTTCGATTGCCGGGCAGTGGCCGTATCCGGGTAGCCATGTGTATGGCGCCAGCAAGGCGTTTGTGAAGCAGTTCAGCTATAACCTGCGCTGTGACCTGTTAGGCACCGGCGTGCGCGTCACCGATCTGGCGCCGGGTATTGCGGAGACGGAGTTTACGCTGGTGCGCACTAAGGGCGACCAGGCGGCATCCGACGCGCTGTATCGCGGTACCACGCCGCTGTCGGCGCTGGATATCGCCGAGCAGATGTTGTACATCGCGACGCTGCCGGATCATATGAATATTAACCGCGTGGAGGTGATGCCGGTGCGTCAGGCCTGGCAGCCGTTTGCCATTGACCGGGATTAGCGCGGTGCACGTTCCCCCTCACCCTAACCCTCTCCCCAATGGGGAGAGGGGACTGTGCGGTGCGGTTTATCGGTTAGTTGCGGGTCTGCAAGGGCCTGGTTTTCCCCCTCTCCCTTACAGGGAGAGGGGACTGTGCGGTGCGGTTTATCGGTTAGTTGCGGGTTTGCAAGGGCCTGGTTTTCTCCCTCTACCTTACAGGGAGAGGGCCGGGGTGAGGGTTTAGCGGCTGCTTTGCAAAAATTGTCGCACACGCTCCGATTTTGGCTGGCTAAAGAAAACTTCAGGCGGCGCCTTCTCAATCAATATCCCCTTCTCCAGAAACACCACTTCATTCGATACCTGACGCGCAAACTCCATTTCATGCGTCACCACCACCATGGTGTAACCTTCCGCCGCCAGCGACTTCATGACGCTGAGTACTTCGTTAACGCGCTCCGGATCCAGCGCTGAAGTGGGTTCATCAAACAGCAGCACCTCCGGCGACATCGCCAGCGAGCGGGCGATGGCCACGCGCTGTTTCTGCCCACCGGAGAGCGTGATGGGGTAGGCATCCGCCTTATGATCCATCCCCACCTTTTTAAGCTGTTGGTCGGCAATCGCGCGCGCTTCCTCGCGCTTCATCCCCTTCACGTGCAGCAGCGCCTCCATCACGTTTTGCTGCACGGTAAGATGCGGCCACAGGTTAAAGCTCTGGAAAACCATCCCCACCCGCTCGCGAATCTTCGACAGATCGCGGTGCGACATCGCTTTCCCGGTCTGTTCATTCACGCCGATGCGCTGGCCGCCGATGCGAATTTCACCGCGGTCCGGCTGTTCCAGCCAGTTCATACAGCGCAGCAGCGTGGATTTCCCCGAACCGGACGAGCCGAGAATACTGACCACCGTCCCCTTCTCCACCGTCAGATTGATGTCGCGCAGCACCTCGACGTTATCAAACTGTTTGGAGACATTTTTGACGCTTACCGCCGTGGTATCAGACATGGCTCATTCCTCTTTTTGCGCTATACACAGTCAACCGTTTCACCAGCAGCTCCAGCACGATACTGATGGCCCAATACAGCGCAATGGCCACAATAAAGGCATTAAACGGAATAAAATAGGTCGCCTGCACGCTATTGGCGGCAGCGGTAATCTCCTGAACGGTAATAATGCTGAGAAACGCGGTATCTTTCAGGCAAATAATGAGCTGATTACCCAGCAGCGGCAGTGCGGAGGAGAAAATATTGGGCATCACGATGCGACGAAAGATCGTGTAGCGAGAGAATCCTTGCACCACAGCGGCTTCAATATAGCCATGGGAAAATACCCGTCTCTGGCTACGCAGAATCTCAAAGAAATAAGCACCATGATAGATAATTAATGCCACTAACCCTGCCGTCCAGGCATCAAGACTCAACCCCAGTTCCGGTAATCCGTAATACAGCAAATAGGCCAGAATCAGGAATGGAATCGCCCGCATCAGGTTTACAAACCCCATAATAACGTTGTTCAAAACCCGCTTCTGGTATTCCGTGACGTAGCACAGGATGGTACCAATCAATAATCCGCAGACGGCGGCGATAATAAACAGTTCCAGTGTCGCCAGTAGGCCGGTAATAAACTTGTCGTGCTCGGCCCAGATAATTGCCCATTGATTCATCAGTCCTCCCGGGCTTAGCGCGCCAGTCGTTTTGCTTTACGTTCCACCAGGCTCTGGAGTTTCAGCAGCAGGCCAATAATCACCACATACAGCAGCCCGGCGGCCAGAATGGGAGAAAGCGGTTCATAGGTGACCGAGGCGATACGGTTAGTGACGCGGGTGAGATCGACCACGCCAATCACCGCAATCGCCGGGCTGCCTTTGATTAAAAAAGACATTTCGTTGACCAGCGCAGGCAGGCTCTCCAGCCACATCTGCGGCAGCATGATGTAGCGAAAATAGGCCCAGCGGCGCATGCCCACCGACTCCGCCGCTTCCCGCTGTTCACGCGGGAAGGTGCGAAAAGCGTTGCGCCAGATTTCCGCGTTAAACGCCGAGGTGTTCAGCGTCAGCGCGACGATGGCGGCGAGCGTTTTATCGAGGTTAATCCCTACCGTCGGCAATGATAAAAACAGAAACAACACCAGCGTCACCAGCGGCGTCGCCCGCGCCAGGCTGATATAGATGACCAGGATCTGGTCTATGACCGGAATTTTCATCATGCGCACAAAGGCGATAACCAGCCCAATCGCTACCCCAAAGGCGATGGCGATGGCGGAAATCCAGAGGGTCGTCCATGCGCCTTCGATCAGTAACTGCCATGCTATTACGTCCATGGTGCCCTCCTGAAGTGAATCGGGTGTCGCTCCCGGCGTCGCGCGGCTTAGCCGGGTAGCGATTTACTGTCCGGCAAGTTTGTGGAACTGAGCGGCGCTGGTAATCGGTTCGGTCGGCAAATCATCGTAGGTTTCGCCAAACCATTTTTTCTGCAGTTCGGCCAGCTTGCCGGTCTCACGCATATGATTGATAAATTTGGTCATATAGGCCAAAAGCTCCGGCGAGTTTTTCGGAATGGGCCACGCCATATAACCCGGGCCGGAGACCGCCAGTCCCTTAGCAAACACTTTCGGTTTGGCTTTCACCAGGTCATTGACGGAAATCACCACGTTAATCACGTAATCGAGACGCTTATTAGCTAAATCGGCGTACGCTTCCGGGTAAGACGGATATTCCACCACCGGCCCGAGCTTGCCGCCGCTTTTCTCAATCATCGCCTTCAGTTCCGGTAAACGCGCTAATAACGCGCTGCCTGCCTGGAGGCCCACTTTTTTACCGCTCAGATCGGCAATGGTATTTAATGAATTATCACCCGCACGCTTAACAAAATAGTGTTGCGCGGAGGCCCACGGCGGCGTGAAATTAAATACATTGAGGCGTTCATCGGTGACCACAGCGCCGGTTAACGCCATATCATATTGCCCGGTAGAAACCGCCGCTAATAACCCGGTCCACGGTAAAATACTTTGCGTAACATTAAATTTGGCGTATTCACGCAGCGCCGCCAGCATATCTTTATTAAATCCATCGGCATTGCCGTTATTCATAAAGTTAAACGGTGCGTAGTCATCCTCGGTCGCCACTTTTAACGTACCGGATTTTTCAATTTCCGGTAAATCGGCGGCGGCCACCTGCAAAGAAAAGGTCATCGCCATCATGGCGGCCAGATAATACGAACCCATCGTTTTTTTCATCGTGTGACCCCTACTCAAATATGCCAGAGACGTTTATTCCGGCGTTGCAAGATGTGTGCCGACAGCGGCATTTTCAGACGCTGGCTGAAGACGTTTTTACTGTAAGGAGACTTTTTGCATTCTGAATAGAGCCAGTTTTCGCGTGCGCTTGTGGCAGACGATTTCAGGCTGGTACAGAAATTGCTGCGCTGGAGGAAAGCGAACAATCGGGAGGGGAGCGCATGATTCGGCACTTACTGCATGTGGATTTTGAGGCGCAACGCGGGTTGCAGGAACAGGTTCGCGAATCACTGATCAACGCGATTCTCGGCGGCATTTTTCCCGCCGACACGCCCCTGCCCTCGTGTCGGCAACTGGCCCAGCAGCTACAGGTTTCCCGTAACACCACCGCGCTGGTGTTCGAAAGCCTGGTCAACGAGGGCTACCTGATAAGCCGCCCGCGCAGCGGCTATTACCTTCACCCGGACTACCATGCGCCGCGCCTTTCCGCACCGACGCCTGCACCCAACGCCGCCGACAATGCACCATCATGGGGCAAACGGCTGAATATCACCCCCAGTCAGCAGGAGTCGATCCTCAAACCCGCCGGCTGGATGCACTACCGCTACCCCTTTATCTACGGCCAGCCGGACACCCGCCAGTTTCCGCTCGCCAGCTGGCGTTCAGCGGCCAACTGGCTGCACGGTGGCATGCGCGACCCGGCGTGGGTGGTGGACCATATCGACCAGGACGTACCGATGCTGATTGAGCAAATTCGCACCCGCGTGCTGCCCAAGCGCGGCATCGTTGCCGCGCCGGATGAAATACTGATCACCCTCGGCTCACAGAACGCGCTGTACCTGCTCACCCGGTTGCTGATGTCTCGCCAGACCCGCGTCGGCGTCGAGAATCCCGGCTTTCGCGAAGCGATTAACACCTTTTTACTCGGCGAAAGCCAGATAGTCCCGCACGCCGTCGATGCCGAAGGTATCGTGCTGAACGATACGCCATGCGACTACTACTACGTCACGCCGGGACATCAGGTGCCCACCGGCGTCACCATGAGCAAGGCGCGGCGCAGCCAACTACTGGCACACGCGACGCAGCACGATGCGGTGATTATTGAAGATGATTATGATTCAGAGAGTAACTTCCAGGCCAACCCGCTGCCGGCGCTGAAGGCCAGCGATCGCAGCGGGCGAGTCATTTACGTCAGCAGCCTGTCGAAGGCGCTGTCGCCGGGGCTGCGGCTAGGCTTTATGGTCGCCGACCCGGATTTGATCGATGAGGCCCGCGCGCTGCGCCGCCTGGTGTATCGTCATCCGCCCACCAACATTCAGTATCAGATGGCGCATTTTCTTGCCCAGGGCCATTATGAAACGCATCTGCGCCGCTATCGCGATGACTCCGCGCGGCGTTGGGACATGCTCAACACGGCGCTATCAACACTGCTACCGGAGTGCCAGCCGCTGCCCGGTAGTGAACATGCCAACGCCTTCTGGCTGCGCACGCCCGGCAATATCAGCACCCAGCAGCTGACCTGGCGTGCCGCGCATACTGGTGTATTGATTGAACCCGGCGCGCGTCATTTTCTCGACGCCGCGCCGCCGGATAATTTCTTCCGCATGGGATTTCACGCCATCAACCCCGACGCCATTGCGCCGGGGGTGGATGTGCTGCGCAACCAACTGGCACAGATGGGCTAGTCCGCCCGGCGATGCGCCCACTCGCGCAGGCGCTGGAACAGCACGTACAGAGACGGGATAAACAGGATGCCGATCACCGTCGCCACCAGCATGCCGCTGAACACCGTGGTGCCGATGATCCGGCGGCTCTGCGCCCCTGCGCCAGTGGCGAGCATCATCGGCATGATGCCGATAATAAACGACACCGCCGTCATCATCACCGCGCGGAAGCGGCGGGTTGCCCCCTCGCGGGCCGCCGCGACGATCGATAAACCGGACTGCCGCCGCTCGCGGGCAAATTCGACGATCAGTATCGCGTTCTTCGCCGCGAGGGCGATTAAGAGTACCAGCCCAATCTGCACGTACACATCGTTGGCGTAACCGGCGGCCCAGAGCCACAGCAGCGCGCCGCCGATAGCAAACAATACCGACAGCATCACACTCGCCGGCAGCGTCCAGCTTTCGTACTGCGCCACCAGGAACAGCCACGCCATCGCCACCGCCGCCAGCACAATCCAGATGGCCTGATTGCCAGTCTGCTGCTCCTGCCAGGACAGTCCGCTCCAGGCATAGTCATATCCCTCCGGCAGGTGCATCGCCAGCAGCCTTTCCATTTCATTCATCGCCGTGCGGCTGCTGACCCCTTCCGCCGCCGAGCCGCTCACCGACACCGACGGGAACTGGTTAAACTGCTGGATAAACGGCGCGCCCACGGTTGGTGTGATGGTCACGAGGTTACTCAGGCGCACCCGCTCGCCGTGGTTGCTGCGCACGAACAGCTCGCTAATCTGCCCGGCGCGCTCACGCCACTGCATCTCGTTTTGCAGCACCACGTGATAAACGCGATTGTTGATGCTGAAATCACCGGCTCGCGTGCCACCGAACGCGGTTTGCAGACTGCTAAAAATACGCGATACCGGCACGTCGAGACGCGCGGCCTGGTCACGATCAACGGTTAACGTCAGCTGCGGGACGTTGCTGCTCCAGGTGGTGAATACGCGGTTCAGCTGCGGATGCTGGTTGGCTTTCATCAGGATCTGACGCGTGACCTGCTCCAGCTCGGCGGCCGTTTGCCCGGCCTGGGCCAGAATACGCAGGTCGAAGCCCGCGGCGCTACCGAGGCCCGGCAGCGTGGGCGGCGCAAACAGCATAATATTGGCTTCCGGTAGCGCATGCAGCTGGCGCTGAAGTTCGCCCATCACCGTATCGAGCGGCGCGCGCTGCGACCAGTCTTTGAGCATCAGCGAGATAAACCCGCCGTTAGAGGCGCTGGTGCCGCTGAGAATGCTGAAGCCGGAGACCTGAATCACATCCTCGACTGCCGGATGCGCCCCCAGCAATGCGCGAGCCTGCGCCATCACCGCTTCGGTCCGCTCCAGCGAGGCCGACTCCGGCAGCTGCACGTTGGCGAAGACATAACCCTGATCTTCCTGCGGCAGAAAGCCCTTCGGCATGGTGGAGAAGCTCAACGCCACCAGCAGCGCGGCGATTAGTGTGGCCCCCACCGCTACCAGCGGGCGACGGTTCATCCATGCCACCAGGCGACCGTAGCCATCGCGGGTGGTGTTCAGACCCAGGTTAAACCACTGGAATAAGCGGACGGGCTGCTTCAGACGCGGACGCAGCAGTAGCGCGCACAGCGCGGGCGTCAAGGTAAGCGCAACAATGCTCGACAGCGTGACCGCCGTGGAGAGCGTAACCGCAAACTGACGATACAATTCGCCGACAATTCCCGGCAGCATCGCCACCGGCACAAATACCGCCAGCAGCACCAGCGTGGTGGCGATGACCGGCCCGGCAATCTGTCGCAGCGCCAGCGCGGTCGCTTCTTTACGCCCCAGCCCTTCGGCCATATGCCCTTCCACGCTTTCCACCACCACAATGGCATCGTCAACCACCATGGTCAGCGCCAGAATAATGGCAAACAGGCTGAGGGTGTTGGCGCTGTAGCCCAGCAGGTAAAGCACCGCAAAGGTGCCAATCAGCGACACGGGGATCGCCAGCGCGACAATGAGCGTCGCGCGCAGGCTTTGCAGGAACAGCGAAACCACCGCGACAACCGCCAGCAGCGTCAGCGCCAGCGACGTACCAATCTCTTTGATGGTCGCGGCGACAAACCGGGTGGTATCAAACTTCACTTCCCATTTCAGGTCCGCCGGGAAGCGGTTTTGCAGGCGCGTCAATTCGCTACGCACCACGTTTGCGACCTGTAAGGCATTGGCGGTTGGCGTCGGGTAAATCCCCATATAGGCCGAGTCCACGCCGTTAAGCTGTGCGCTGGAGCTGTAGCTACGCGCGCCAAGCTCAATGTTGGCCACGTCCGCAAGGCGCACCAGTTGCCCCTGCTCGCCGCTACGCACCACGATGTTGCGGAACTCATCGGCGTCGCTCAGTCGACCCAGACCGTTAATGGTCAGCGTTTGCTGCTGGCCGTTAAACACCGGCGGCGTACCAATTTGCCCGGCGGCCCCCTGCACGTGCTGCTCGTTCAGCGCCTGGGCGATATCTTCGCTGGTGATGTTCAGCGCGTTCATGCGGTCTGGCCGCAGCCAGATGCGCATGCTGTAATCGCGCGCACCGAACATCTGCACCTGGCCGACGCCGGGCAGACGCGCCAGCGCTTCGCGTACCTGGGTACTGGCGTAGTTACTGATCTGAAGCGGCGACAGGCTGCCGTTCGGAGAATAGAGGCTCACCCCCATCAGCAGGTTGCTGGCGCGCTTGCGCACCTGTACACCGTTCTGCTGCGCTTCCGTCGGCAGCTGCGCCACCGCCTGCGCCACGCGGTTTTGCACATCGATGGCCGCCATATCCGGATCGGTGCCCGCGGCAAAAGTCAGGTTCAGGCTATAGCCGCCGTCATCAGCGCTGGTCGACTCCATATAGAGCATGTGATCAACGCCGTTGAGCTGTGTCTCCAGCGGCGCGGCGATGGCCTCCGCCACATCCTGCGCGCTGGCGCCCGGCCAGCTGGCGCTGACGTTCACCACGGGCGGCGTGATTTGCGGGTACTGCTCCACCGGAATGAGCTTCAGCGCGACCGCACCGCCAAAGACCATCAGCAGAGCAATCACCATCGCGAAACGCGGACGACGGATAAAAAACGTCAGCATCCTGTTCTCCTTAATTCAACGGCTGTACGGCCGCGCCGTCCGTCAGACGCTGCGCGCCATCGGTGACCACGCGCTCGCCTGGGTTAAGCCCCTTCGCCACGGCGAAGGACTGCCCCTGCTGGCCGCCTAACTCCAGACGGCGCTGCCCGGCTGTATTCTCTGCCGTCAGTACCCAACTGAAATAACCGTTGGCATCCTGCTGTACCGCCGCAGCGGGAATCATCACGCTCTCGTTGAGCGTCTGCGGTCGCAGGGTTACGGTGACGTTGCCGCCGGGCAGCAACCGATGTTGCGGGTTGGCGAATTCGGCGCGAACCGCCACGCTGGCGGTGCGGGCGTCGATACGGTTATCCACCGAAGTCAGTACGCCATCTTCGCGTTTGCCGTCGAGGGTAATCTGCGCTAGCCACGCGGCCTTCAACGCGCGGATATCCGCATGCTGCCCGGCTTTGCTGTAAAATGCGGCTTCATCGAGCGCAAAACTCACGCGGACAGGATCGAGCTGCGCAATATCCACCAGCACGCCGCTGGCGGCGTTCACCAACGTGCCTACATGAAAAGCGCTGTGGCCGACGCGGCCGCTGATTGGCGAGGTAATGCGGGTGTAATCGAGCGTAATTTGTTGCGCCGTCACTCGCGCCTTCGCCTGTTCCACGGCGGCGGCGGCGACGTCACGCTGCATCTGCGCGGTGTCGACATCATTACGGCTGATCGAGTGGTTGGTTTTAAGACTCTGGTAGCGCGTCAGCAGTTGCTGCGCCTGACGCAACGAGGCCTGCGCGCTTTTCAGCTCCGCCTGCGCCAGCGCTAACGCCGCGCGCGGCTGGGCGTCATCCAGCGTGAACAGCAGGTCGCCTTGCTTGACGTCCTGCCCGTCCTGGAAGTGGCGCTGCACTATAGTGCCTTCAGTTCGTGCGCGGATTTCAACGGCGTGAATAGCCTCAACGCGGCCCGGCAACTGGCGCTCAACCGCGTGAGGCGCGCGTTCAACGGTGGCGACGCGCACCGGTACCGAGGCGAACGCCAGCGTGCAGCTGGCCAGCCCGCAGGCCAAAAAGGCGAGGCGGAAAGTGTTTTTCATGTCGGGGATCCTTGCGTGGCAAGCGCCCCTCTCCGACCGGAGAGGGGCAAGTCATCACGACTACGTGGTCTTGTGGAAACGGCGAGTCAGACGCTTTTCAACTTCCACCACCAGGAACATCGCGGCGCCAATCGCCAAAGTGATGCCCCAGTAGCGCAGCGGCAGCGCTTCGGTGCCGAACAGCGTCTGCATCAGCGGCAGGTAGATAATCGCCAGCTGTAGCAGAAGCAGCACGCCGGTCACCAGCCAGATGCCTTTGTTCTTCAGCAGCCCACGGTTCAGGGAGAAGCCATTGCTGCGGCAGTTAATCATGTAGACCCACTGCGCGGTCACCAGCATCTGCAACAGCACGGTGCGGGTAAACTCGGCGCTGTGGCCACGCGGCGCCAGCCATGCCTCAAGAATGAAGGCGGCGATGGCAATCATCGAGCCGACGAAGGCGACGCGCCAGACGGCAAACGCGTCCATCACATGCTGACCGGTTTTACGCGGCGGGCGGTTCATCACGTTACGCTCGGCGGCTTCAAACGCGAGGCCGAAGGAGAGCGTGGCGGACGTCGCCATGTTCATCCACAAAATCAGCACCGGCGTCAGCGGAATAATATTCCCCGCCAGCAGCGCGATAATAATCAGCAGCCCCTGCGCCAGGTTGGTGGGCATGATGAACAGAATGGTTTTCTTCAGGTTGTCGTAAACGCGACGCCCCTCTTTGACCGAACTGGCAATGGTGGCAAAGTTGTCATCGGTCAGCACCATGTCGGCGGCCTCTTTGGTCACCTCGGTGCCTTTGATACCCATGGCGATACCGACATCCGCCTGGCGCAGGGCCGGAGCGTCGTTGACGCCGTCGCCGGTCATGCCGACAATTTCACCGCTTTCCTGCAACGCTTTCACCAGGCGCAGCTTATGCTCCGGGCTGGTACGGGCGAAGATGTCATACTCCACCGCCGCTTTCGCCAGCTCGGCATCATCCATGTGCTCCAGCTGGTAGCCGGTCATCGCTTCGCTGCTGTTGCGGATCCCCAGCATCTGGCCAATGCTCATGGCCGTCTGCGGGTGATCGCCGGTGATCATCTTCACGCGGATCCCCGCGTTCTGGCAGGTGTGGATCGCATCGACCGCTTCCGGGCGCGGCGGGTCCATCATCCCGGCAATACCGAGGAACACCAGGCCGTCCTGCAGGTCGCTGTGATCGAGGGTTTTCTGCCCGACATTGGCGGGCTTGGTCGCCGCCGCCACCATACGCAGCCCCTGGCTGGCGAAACGCGCCATTTCTGCTTCCCAGTAGCTACGCACGAACGGCTCCACGCCGCGCGCAGTCTGCTGCTGCTGACACAGGGCGAAGAGGACGTCCGGCGCACCGGTTACCATCACAATCTCTTCGTCCGCCAGCTGGAAGTGGGTGGCCATGTACTTATACTGCGAGTCAAACGGGATCTTGGCGATCAGCTGCGTGTGTACCGGCTCCAGGCTGACTTTCGCCGCCAGCACCTTCAGCGCCCCCTCGGTTGGGCCACCGGTAATGCCCCAATGCCCCTGCGCGTCTTTCACCAGCTGGCTGTCGTTACACAGATCGATAGTCCGCAGGTATTTTTCCAGCACGGTGCGCGGCTGCACTTTCACCGGCTCGTTGCTGCCTTCAAGGTAGATATTACCGTGAGGCTCATAGCTGTCGCCGTCTACGCGGTAGCAGCTGTCGGCGGTAATCACCGCCTTCACGGTCATTTCATTCATGGTCAGGGTGCCGGTTTTATCCGAGCAGACCACGGTCATTGCCCCCAGCGTTTCCACGGTCGGCAGCTTGCGGATAATCGCCCGCTTGCGCGCCATCGCCTGAACGCCCAGTGACAGAATAATCGAGATAATCGCCGGCAGACCTTCCGGTACGGCGGCAACCGCGAGGCTAATCAACGACAGCAGCAGCTCGCCCAGCGGAATATCGCGCAGCAGCATGCTGAACACGAACAGCGCGACCATCATCGCCAGGATGATAGCGAAAATGGCTTTACCCAGCTTGTCCATCTGCACCAGCAGCGGCGTGCGGTGTTTTTCAATCCCCGCCATCATCTGGTTGATGTGGCCGAGTTCGGTCTCCTGGCCGGTGCCCACCACCACGCCAGTGCCGCCACCTGCGCTCACGGTCGTGCCGGAGAACACCATATTGGTGCGGTCGCCCAGCGGCAGTTCACCGTGCAGCACGTCAGTGTGCTTATCCACCACGGTAGATTCGCCGGTGAGAATCGCCTCTTCAACCCGCAGGTTATGCGCTTCAATCAGACGCATGTCCGCCGGAATACGGTCGCCCGCACGCAGCACCACGATATCGCCCGGCACCAGTTCGGTGGTCGCAACCGTTTTATGGCTGCCGTCACGAATGACCTGCGCGTCGCTGGAGAGCATATTGCGAATACTTTTCAGCGATTTTTCCGCGTTGCTTTCCTGAATGTGACCAATCAGGGCATTAATCACCGTGACGCCGAGAATAACAAAAGTATCAACCCAGTGGCCCATCACGGCGGTCAGCGCCGCCGCGGCCAGCAGGACGTAGATCAGGACATCATTAAAATGGGCGAGGAAGCGCAGCCACGCAGGCTTGCCTTTTTTCTCCGGCAGCGCATTCGGCCCCCAGGTGTTCAGGCGCTCCGCGGCATCTGCCCCGCTCAGCCCTTCTGGCTGGCTGTTGAGCTGGGATAACACGCGCTCGGTAGACTGCTGGTAGGCGTGCTCTTGCGGGTCGTAACCCGCGTGCGGCACATTTTTAGTATTCATCATTTTCGACACGATAAATTTTCCTTTTAAATTCCTGCAAACGGAAAGCCTGAAATCATTTCTGGCCAAGGCGACATCGTTGGATATTTTCTTAAGGCGAAGGAATATTATTTAACTCACAATATTTTCGCTTTTTAAATTTCAAAACGACATTCAGTTGATTTACTGACATTAATATTACAGAATATTCCTAAACCCCATCTAAACGAGGTCATTATGTTCGGAATCTACAGAGGACGCCGTCTGGCGCTATACATTGCACTGGCTATCGTGATTGCGACGCTGGTGGGATACAGTACCTATACTTTTGTAAAAATATTATCGTGAGCATGACGTTAATTTACGATTACATTATTTAATTTAAACCAAATCGTTATTTAACGACCTTTTCTGCGAATATATTCGTAGGCTTCATTATTTGTTTTAAATATTCAAAAAGAGTTTGTTAACATAGAAACATTGCGTTCCTGTAAAAATTACCGGAAAATAATATTTTTAACTAAAGATTAACACCGCATGAAGCATCCTCTTGAATCCCTGATGACCGCCGCAGGTATTTTGCTTATGGCGTTCCTTTCCTGTCTGTTACTTCCAGCGCCCTCGCTGGGGTTAACGCTGGCGCAAAAGCTGGTGGATACCTTCCACTTTATGGACCTGAACCAGTTTTACACCGTGCTGTTCTGCGTGTGGTTTTTGGTATTAGGGACGATTGAATATCTGGTGATTCGCTTCGTGTGGCGGCGCTGGTTTTCGCTGGCGGATTAACTGATACGCGAACGCCCTCCCCCAAGGGAGGGCGCTGGTGTCAATGTGCCCGTGGACGGTGATGGACTTTACGGTAGGCACCCGGCGACTGGTTAAACGTGCGGGTGAAAATGCGTGTAAAGGTCTGCTGGGAATCAAACCCGTACTTCAGGCAGATGTCATAGACCTTTTGATCGGTCGTGCACAATTCATCCGCCGCCAGATTCAGCTTACGCTGGCGGATGTAGCGCCCAAGGCTCTCCCCTTTATGCTGTAAAAACAGACGCTGCAGGTGCCATTTTGAATACCCCGCCCGGCGGGCGATCTCATCAATACGCAATGGCTGATGCAGATTTTCGTCAATCCATTCGACCAGTGTGTCAATCACCTGAGTGGCTAATTCAGTCATACACCCCTCCCCTCGTTTTATGACAGCCGGTGTTTATTCCCACCAGGCACGAAATGTTTGTGTTGGATTCGCCAGCCAAACCGGCTCGCCCTGCATCGGCGTTAACAACCGATACGCTTTATCTTTGCTGGCCTGCGCCAGCCGCTTGTACGGATCATCCCAGGTATGCTTCGCCAGCACGAAACGTCCGGCGTGCCCCGGCAGCACCCGCTGTGCATTCAGGTCCACCGCCGCCTGAGCGGTCTGCTCCGGCATCATGTGGATATAGCGCCAGTCCTGGTCGTACTGGCCATCTTCCAGAATGGCGACGTCCACCTTGCCAAACTGTTCGCCAATCGCCTTGAAGTGCGGGCCGTAGCCGCTGTCGCCGCTGTAATAAATCTTTTGCTCCGGCGTCACGAACATAAAGCTGGCCCACAACGTCTGGTTTCGCTTAAGGCCACGGCCAGAGAAGTGGCGCGCGGGCAGCACGTGGACGGTCAGCGCATCGCTGATGGCAACGCTCTGCTGCCAATCGGCCTCAGTAATCACCTCACTCGCCATGCCCCAATACCGCAGGTGTGACCCCACGCCTAACGGCACCACGGCACGCTTAACCTTCGGCATTAGCGCCTTAATCGTGGCGTAGTCCAGATGGTCGTAGTGGTCGTGAGAGATAATCAGCAGATCGATCTCCGGCATCGTCTCGGCACGCCACGGATAGTGGCCGTCAAACGCTTTGTTCAGAAACGAAAACGGCGCGGCATAGCTGCTGAATACCGGATCAATCAGAATACGTTTGCCCGCCAGCTGCAGATACCAGGATGAATGCCCCAGCCAGATCATCGTCTCCTGTTCGCTCGGCAGGCTGGCGAGATCGGTCGGCACCAACGGCAGTGGCTGCTGCGGGCGCGCATTCTCCCGCTTCGCGGTTAAAAACTCCCACCACGCCATCAGCATGTTCTTGTCGCCAGTAAACCCCGGCGTCGGCAAGGTGTTGTGAAACGCCCCGTCGCGGTAGTTTGGCGAGCGCTCAATCAGACTCTTTTCCGCCCCTTGCGGCGGCTGGCCGAAACCGGCATTCAGAACAAAAGGCAAGCTTGCTGCACTGGCGATAAGCATGATGGCAACCACACTGATGATGAACGGTTTCATTTCCTGACCCGTGACCGGCCTCATCCAGGAAGCCACACAAAAAAAGTTGATTATGAGTGAGTAGGCACTCATTATAGAAAGGAGGGGAAAAAATCGTCAAGCAATTTTCAAATTTTGACAATCGGCGTTGAAGTCCCTGGGTTCGACATGTTTCAATCACCTTTTTAACCGTCAGAGAGGTAAAGTGTAGTGGCTCGTCCGAAGAGTGAAGATAAAAAACAAGCGTTACTGGAAGCGGCCACCTGCGCCATTGCCCAATCTGGCATCGGCGCGTCAACGGCGTTGATTGCGCGCAGCGCAGGTGTAGCGGAAGGTACCCTGTTTCGTTATTTCGCCACCAAAGACGATCTGCTTAATGCGCTTTATCTGCACCTGAAAACGGACTTATGCCAGACCATGCTGGCATGCCTGACCGACACTGAATCACCAAAAGCCTTCACCCACAGCATCTGGAACAGCTACATCGACTGGGGCATTCTCCACCCTGTTGGGCATCAAGCCATTCGGCGCATGGCCGTCAGTGGGAAAATCACCAACGAAACGATACTGCAGGCCAGAGCGCTATTTCCGGAGCTCAATAAACTCTGCCAGCGTTCCATGCGCCCGGTATTTATGTCTGACGACTTCCGTGCTTTTGGCGATGCGCTGTTCCTGTCGCTTGCAGAGACCACCATTGAGTTCGCCAGCCGCGAACCCGAACGTGCAGATAAACTTAAGGCGCTCGGCTTTGAAGCCATGTGGCGAGCGCTGTCAGAGGATGAATAATGGACGGTAAAACGCTGCATGAAAAAGCGCAGGAATTTGCGCTAACCCTCCCCTTTTCTGAACCGGCCTGGCCTTTTGGCCCCGAGTACGATGTGTTCACGGTTGAGGGAAAAATCTTTATGATCAAGATGTCGCTGCGCGGCGAGCACATCGTCAATCTGAAGGTTGACCCGGAGCAATCGTTGCTGCATCAGACAATCTACCCGCACATTAAGCCGGGCTACCACATGAACAAAAAACACTGGATTTCAGTCTATCCTGGCGATGAAATCACCGTTGAACTACTCAACAGCCTGATTGAAGACTCGTGGAATCTGGTGGTAAACAAACTGCCAAAACGCGTTCAACAGCGCGTGCGTCCCGTTTGATTTTGCGTTAAATGCGATAAGTGTTATCGCATTTTCCACCCTTCTCATTTGTTAAATCGCACGGTACCCTGCTGTGATACAACGCACCGATTTGCGGTGCCTTTTATCATTCAGGAGTATTTATGGACATCGTTTCCGTTGCTAAAGCGCGCTATTCCACTAAAGCCTTTGATGCCAGCAAAAAGCTGACCGCCGAGCAGGCCGCCAATCTGAAAACCCTGCTGCGCTATAGCCCATCCAGCACCAACTCCCAGCCGTGGCACTTTATCGTCGCCAGCACCGACGAAGGAAAAGCGCGCGTCGCGAAATCCGCCGCTGGCGGCTACGTATTTAACGAACGCAAAATGCTGGATGCTTCCCACGTCGTGGTGTTCTGCGCCAAAACGACAATCGATGATGCCTGGCTGGAAAAAGTGGTCGATCAAGAAGACGCCGATGGCCGTTTCGCCACACCGGAAGCCAAAGCCGCTAACCACAAAGGCCGCACCTTCTTCGCCGACCTGCACCGTAAAGAGCGTCACGATGACGCGCAGTGGGCTGCCAACCAAACCTACCTGAACGTCGGCAACTTCCTGCTGGCTATGGGCGCCATGGGTCTGGACGCGGTGCCGATTGAAGGCTTCGACGCCGAGGTTCTGGACGCCGAATTCGGCCTGAAAGAAAAAGGCTACACCAGCCTGGTCGTGGTGCCGGTTGGCCACCACAGCGTAGAAGACTTCAACAAAGCGCTGCCAAAATCTCGTCTGCCGGAAGAGACGGTGATTACCGAGATCTAATTTAATCGGCCACTCCCCGGCCTGGCGCAGCCTGGCCGGGAAATTTCAATACAGTAAAATTTGTGGATGTTTTACGCCACAAGCCAGTGCGTAGCGCGTCAGCGTATCAAGGCTCGCCCGCGTCAGCCCTGCATAACCACGCCACTGCGCGAGCATGTCACGCAACTTCTCCTGCCGTTCCTGCGTATCAAACGCCGCCATCACATCTGACCGTTCCAGCATTTCCTCTCTGACATCGGCATGAACAAGAATTCCGAACACGATTATCGTCCCTGAGTATTAGCATATAAGGCAAATTGCATTAAAGGCTAATTCACCCTACTCCGGCGAATATCAAAATTCAGACTCCTGCTTCAAACATGGCTAACGGGATTTCACCACCGTCGTTTTTTGAAAGACAAAAAAATACTGATATGTTCTCATATTTCTTTTGTCATATAGGATATATAAAAATGAACATTTTGAGCCTTTTCCGTTCCGCACCAGTTGCAAAGCTTCCTTCTTATACCAGTTCAGAAATTAGTCATTCTGCGAAAAAGTTTATTAATGAACTGCAAAGCATTAGGAATACGGCGGAGACTAAAGGGAGTAAAGTTTCATCCATGCTCCATAAAACAGAACATTATGCTGGTA
>NZ_JANEWH010000042.1:0-36517 GCF_028069715.1 Kluyvera sp. Awk 3
TACGGGCATTAAATCTTTTCATCTTTTTTCTTCTTTCATATAGCTGTCACGTATTTGCAAGCCGGTTGCCATCTTTGGCAGAGATAATGGCAAGTCATAATGTGTAATTACAGGTAAAAAATTTGTCGTAGGGCCATGTGGAAGGTAAACTTTCGCCGCTGATACGTTGAATAAAAAGGAATTACAGATTGTGAATCGAATCAAACTTCTAACGCTAGGGGTCCTGATTGCCACTTCGGCTACTGCGGTACAGGCTGAAAGTAAGTTCACGCTGGGCGCGGGCGTGGGGATCGTTGAGCATCCTTACAAGCAGTACGACCATGATGTGTATCCCGTTCCGGTTATTAGTTACGAAGGGGACAACTTCTGGTTCCGTGGCTTAGGCGGCGGTTATTACCTGTGGAATGACGGTACCGACCAACTGTCCCTGACGGCTTACTGGTCACCGATGTACTTCAAACCTGGCGACAGCGACAACAGCCAGTTGCGTAAACTGGATCGCCGTCAGTCGACGATGATGGCCGGTGTTTCATGGTTCCATCACACGCAGTACGGCTCCCTGCGCACGACACTTGCGGGCGATACGCTGGATAAAAGCAACGGTCTGGTCTGGGACCTGGGCTGGGTTTACCGCTATACCAACGGCGGTCTGACCCTGACGCCGGGCATCGGCGTTGAGTGGAATAGCGATAACCAGAACGAGTACTACTACGGTGTATCCCATCGTGAATCGGCGCGTAGCGGCCTGCGCAGCTATAGCCCGGATAGCAGCTGGAACCCGTATCTGGAACTGACCGCGAACTATCGCTTCGCCGGCAGCTGGAGCGTATACGGTACTGCGCGTTATACCCGTCTGTCTGACGAAATTACCGATAGCCCGATGATTGATAAGAGCTGGACCGGCCTGCTGTCTACCGGTATCACCTACACCTTCTAATCGTCAGTGTTGATGATGGACAAAGGCTCGCCTTCTGGCGGGCTTTTTTATGCACTGAAATCGGGCGGCGCTAGCCGGGTGCACAATGATGGTGCATCCAATTGGGGCAAAGCTGGGAGTGGTGTTGCTGGACGAGGTGACGGTGTTGACGAAAACCCGGCGTCGCATGGCGACGACGGGTGTTCCGGTCATTAGCGTTTCGCGACTTTGATCGTCTGCGACAAACGCGCCGGTTTGTCTTCGGTCGCTTTCTGAGGTGCGCTGGCGCACGCGGTTTCGACGCACACGAAGGTTTTGTAACCGTCATCCGGCATGTCGGTCATGCTGACGGAAAGCGCCGGGCCTGGGTTCCAGCCCACCACGTTGACGTGGTGATGGTGGATAACGTCGATCGCACGCTTCAGCGAGGCGTCGTGGATGACGCTGCAGGCTTCCGGATTCAGATAGACGCGGTCGGTGCGGTCCGGGAAGGTCTGCACGCCGTCGCTCAGCTCGCCGATTTCGGCATTCTGCACTTTATCGATGTAACGGTCGCCCAGGCCGCTCACTTTAACCGCGTGAATATCACCGACGTTGAAGTAAGTGTGCAGCGCCGTGGTGGTTTCAAATTCGCCGTGCGCTTCCAGCTCCATCTCGCAGGTGTGACCCAGCTTGAATCGGGCCAGCAGGCTGAACTCATGCGGCCAGTACTGGCGGGTGGCATCACTGCTTTTCAGTTCGAAGGTTAACACCACGCCGCTATCGTCTTCATTGTGCGCTTTCAGCTCCCACGGCAGATTACGGGCAAAACCGTGAGCCGGGAAACCTTGCTGCGCCGCCGGGCCGAACCAAGGCCAGCAGATCGGTACGCCACCGCGAATGGCAACGCCGTTTTTGAACGGTGTGTTACCGCTCAGCCACAGCACTTCTTCTTCACCTTCCGGTTTCCAGGAGAGCAGGTGAGCGCCCTGGAAGGCCACGGAGGCTTTTACTTTTGGGTGGTTGACAACGATAACGTCCAGCTCATCCAGCTGGCGACGAGAGAGCACAGGGGTAAGCTGTTCGATAACCGGGAGAGCGAAAATTGTCTTAATCATAATGCAATCCTTGGTGTTGAAAACGTAACCATAAAAAAAGGCGACCGAAGTCGCCTTTTTGGATCAGGTTCTCATCTCAACTTATTTGGAGATGTGAGCGATCAGGTCCAGAACTTTGTTGGAGTAACCAGTTTCGTTATCGTACCAGGAAACCAGTTTCACGAAGTTGTCGTTCAGAGCGATACCTGCTTTAGCATCGAATACGGAAGTGCAAACTTCACCGTTGAAATCAGTAGATACAACGTCGTCTTCGGTGTAACCCAGAACGCCTTTCATCGGGCCTTCGGAAGCAGCTTTGATTGCTTTCTTAATTTCTTCGTAAGAAGCAGCTTTTTCCAGACGAACGGTCAGGTCAACTACGGATACGTTCGGGGTAGGAACGCGGAACGCCATGCCGGTCAGTTTGCCGTTCAGTTCTGGCAGTACTTTACCTACAGCTTTAGCAGCACCGGTAGAGGACGGGATGATGTTCTGAGCTGCGCCGCGGCCGCCGCGCCAGTCTTTGTGAGACGGGCCATCAACGGTTTTCTGAGTTGCGGTGGTCGCGTGAACAGTAGTCATCAGACCTTCGATGATGCCGAAGTTGTCGTTGATAACTTTTGCCAGCGGAGCCAGGCAGTTGGTGGTGCAGGATGCGTTGGAAACGATGTCCTGGCCTTCGTATTTGTCAAAGTTAGCGCCTTTAACAAACATCGGAGTGTTGTCTTTAGACGGACCAGTCAGAACCACTTTTTTCGCGCCAGCAGTGATGTGCTTACGAGCGGTTTCGTCGGTCAGGAAGATACCGGTTGCTTCAGCAACTACGTCAACACCAACTTCGTCCCATTTCAGGTTAGCCGGATCACGTTCAGCGGTAACACGGATTTTTTTACCGTTTACGATCAGATGACCGTCTTTCACTTCAACGGTACCGTTGAAACGGCCGTGAGTGGAGTCATATTTCAGCATGTAAGCCATGTAGTCTGCGTCTAACAGATCGTTGATTGCAACGATCTCGATGTCAGAACGTTCCTGAGCAGCACGGAAAACAATGCGACCGATACGGCCAAAACCGTTGATACCTACTTTGATAGTCATATATTCCACCAGCTATTTGTTAGTGAATAAAAGGTTGCCTGTAAAATTACAAAAACCTTACGCAGCGTCAAGCGGAATCGTGTCAATCATTGCGACAAATCAATCTGCTGCCTAAGCTTTGCACGACTAACCTGTCTCACTCTTCCTATGAGCTAGAAACCACATGAGGGCGGCGCCGGGAATTTTAAAGGGCACGCGAGATAAAAATGTGATGAGTGTCACAATTACCCCGCTGCCTTTTCACGCCGATTAAGTTTAGAACAAAAGTTCACGCTTCATTGTTAATGTTTTGTTAGAATCGCCTGGCAAATGTATTTTTCATAGCGAGATGTGAGCAAAATGGTGAACAAACCTTCCCCGGATGACCTGAAAAATACCCTGAGTGAAATGCAGTTCTATGTCACGCAGAAACATGGCACAGAGCCGCCGTTTACCGGGCGTTTACTGCACAACAAGCGCGATGGTATTTACCACTGTCTGGTGTGCGACGCGCCGCTTTTTCACTCCCAAAGCAAGTATGATTCCGGATGCGGCTGGCCGAGTTTTTATGAGCCGGTGAGCGAAACCGCCATTCGGTATCTCAATGATTACTCCCACGGCATGCAACGTACTGAAATTCGTTGCGGAAATTGTGATGCGCACCTGGGGCACGTCTTTCCCGATGGCCCACAGCCAACCGGTGAGCGTTTTTGCGTCAACTCTGCGTCGCTCAGCTTCACGGATGACGAAAATGGTGACTCCACCAAAGGCTGAAGAAACGATTCAGCAAATTATTCCACAGGAGAGGGGGCTGAGCATGAATATTGAGCAAATGATCGACAACATGACGCCGGAGATTTATCAGCGTTTAGCCACCGCGGTGGAGCTGGGAAAATGGCCGGATGGCGTGGCGCTGACCGACGAACAAAAAGAGAACTGCCTGCAGCTGGTGATGCTCTGGCAATCGCGCAATAACCGCGACGCGCAGCATATGACCATTGATACCAACGGCCAGATGGTGATGAAGAGCAAGCAGCAGTTGAAGGAAGACTTCGGTATTGCACCGAAGCCGATTGCGACGTTTAAGCAGCACTAAGCGGCTGCCCACGGCTCGATAAGTCGTTCTCTGGCGTACCACATCGCTTCTCTGACCGCGACGGGCCTGCTCAGCAGGCCCAGCGCGTAAAAGCGGTCGGCGATGGTCTGCTGTGCGCGGATGGCCTGCATATCCATTTCTCGCGTCTGATGGCTGCGACGCGCCAGTGCACAGGCCAGCGATGCGGTGTCCAGCCCCAGTTCTCCCGCCAGCAGTTGCGCCGCCTCGAGGCGATGCCGGTCAATAAATTTCCCCGTTTTCACCAGTGCCGCCACGACACCGGCGATAATTTCCTCGTTCTGCTGCGCATACTGGCGGCGGGTGAGATAGAACTGATGGTTGCTGACGCGGCCCTCGCCGGTCGCCAGCACGCGCAGCGTCCCGCTGCGTTCAGCGGCGCTCAGTACCGGGTCCCACATCATCCAGGCATCGGCGGACAGATAGTCGCTGGCGGTAAGCGGGTATTTTGGCGGCGCGTAGACGATCTTAACGTCATCCAGACCCAGCCCAGCTTCTTCCAGCAACTGCACCAGCAGCCAGTGCACGTTCGAACCCTTGTTCAGCGCAATACGCTTTCCCCGTAGTTGGGCGAGTGAGCGTATATCGCTGGCGTTGGGCACGACCATGGCCACACTCCGCGGTGCCGGTGGCTCCCAGGCCACATACAGAAGCGCGTTGTCTTTCGCCTGCGCGAAAATAGGGGGCGCTTCGCCGGTGGTGCCAAAGTCAATTTCGTTGTGACTGAGCGCCTGAAGCAGTTGCGGGCCGGCCGGATATTCGCTCCACATCACGTTAATCCCCAGTTCGGCGAAATTCTGCTCCAGCAGCTGACGCGCCTTCAGCACGCCCAGATTGCCAAACCGCTGGTAGCCAATCCGCAGTTCGCGCTCACGCGGCGTGGTCGGTGGCAACTCTCCAGGCTTACGCCGTTGCTTAATGACGCCCAGATGCGCCAGCTGTGTGCGCAACGTATGGCGGCTGACGCCAAGCAGCTGTGCGGCCTGGCTCTGATTATTTTGGCTTTGACTCATTGCCGCCTGAATCATGGCGCGCAGCATACGGTCGTACAGTGCGCCGCTGTGGGCCAACAGCTGACGGCGCATAAACTCTCCCAGTTCATCGTGTTGCGCAGGCGATGAGGAGGGTGCTGAGGTCGCAGAGGTGAGGCGAAGATGCTCAGGGCCCAGTTCCACATCCGGATTCAGCAGTACCGCATTGTGCAGGGTATTTTCCAGTTCGCGAATGTTCCCCGGCCACGGATAGTCCTGCAGCAGCGCAAGCGCCTGCCCGGAAAGCCGCTGCGCCGGACGCCCGAGTCGGCGCGCGTAAAGCTGCACAAAGTGGTGCGCCAGAACCGGGATATCCTGCCGGCGCTGACGTAATGGCGGCAGGGTCACGGCGGCGATATTCAGGCGATAGAAGAGATCTTCGCGAAAGCGACGCTCCTGAATGGCGCGTGCCAGATCGACGTGCGTCGCTGCCACGACCCGCACGTTAATGCGAATAGGTTTGTGGGAGCCGACGCGGGTAATCTCCCGCTCCTGGAGGACGCGCAGCAGCTTCACCTGCAACGACAGACTCAGCTCGCCAATCTCATCCAGTAGTAACGTTCCGCCTTCCGCGGCCTCAAACCAACCCTGGTGAGTATGCGTTGCGCCGCTGAATGCGCCTTTCTCATGGCCAAACAGCTCTGACTCGGCCAACGACTCGGTCAACGCGCCGCAGTTAACGGCGAGGAAAGGCCCGTTTGCCCGTGGACTATGACGGTGCAGATAACGGGCGACCACCTCTTTGCCGGTCCCCGTTTCCCCGACGATCAGCACCGTGGCGTCGGTGGGGGCGAGGCGCGCCAGCACTTTCTGAAAGGCCTGTGAGGCCGGGTCGACCAGCGCCGGCCCGGATAATGTGAGTTCTGCGTTGAGCATCGGAATTCTCCAGCAAGTTCATGTCTGGACGGTATCTGTTGGCGGCGTAAGTTTCCAGAGGGGGGAGGCGCGTGGTTGTCGCCATTGCGGCAGCGGATGCCGTCAGGGTGTTGCATTTGCAACAGTTTCTGAAAATCAATATTTCAGTTAATTCTTTGATAAGTAACGATATTTTTTCTTCTGAAAATTGGCATGTATTTCGCTAACTCCTTTATAACTGACGAAGATAACCGCTTCGATAAATACCAAATATAGTTATAAAGGAAATGGATAATGACAGTACAAGCCGCTGAACAAATCAATGTCTTCTGGTTCTTACCCACCCACGGCGACGGGCGGTATCTGGGTACCACCGAAGGCGGTCGTCCGGTGGATCTCCCTTATCTGCAACAGGTGGCGCTGGCGGCGGATAGCCTCGGCTATTACGGCGTACTGATCCCCACGGGCAAAAGCTGTGAAGACTCCTGGCTGGTGGCCGCCGCGCTGGCGCCGATTACCCGTCATTTGCGCTACCTGGTGGCCGTACGTCCCGGACTTCAGCCGCCCACGCTGGCGGCGCGGATGGCCGCCACGCTGGACCGCCTCTCCGAAGGGCGTCTGCTGATCAACGTGGTGACCGGTGGCGATCCGGTGGAGAACAAAGGCGACGGTATTTTCCTCAGCCACAGCGAACGCTATGAAGTGACCCATGAATTTCTGGAGGTGTACCGTCGCCTGCTGGCCGGTGAAAAGGTGGACTATCACGGTACGCATATTCAGGTTGAGGGGGCGGAAGTGCTGTTCCCGACGGTACAGCGCAATGGCCCGCCGCTGTACTTTGGCGGTTCCTCGGCAGAGGCGATTGACGTTGCCGCCGACCATATCGATGCCTATCTGACCTGGGGGGAGCCGCCGGCGCAGGTGGCGGAAAAGCTGGCGGTCGTGAAAGCCCGGGCGGAAGAGAAGGGGCGTCAGCTGGAGTACGGTATTCGTCTGCATGTGATTGTACGCGAGACGGAGGAAGAGGCGTGGGCCGCCGCCGATAAGCTGATTGCACACCTGGATGATGACACTATCGCTCAGGCGCAGCAGATTTTTGCCCGCATGGACTCCACCGGACAGGCGCGTATGAGCGCACTGCACAACGGAAATCGCGACAAGCTGCGGATTGCACCCAACCTGTGGGCGGGCGTCGGTCTGGTTCGCGGCGGCGCAGGGACCGCGCTGGTGGGAAATCCTCAGCAGGTTGCCGAACGTATCCGCGAATATCAGGCGCTGGGAATCACCAACTTTATCTTCTCCGGCTATCCGCATCTGGAAGAAGCGCACCGCTTCGCCGAGCTGGTCATGCCGCTGCTGCCGACCAGCACCCAGCCGCGTTCCGCGAAGGGGCAAGTTAACACCGGGCCGTTTGGCGAGACCATCGGTGGGGCGAAACGGCCTGTCCCGCAGGCGAGCGCCAGCTGAGGAGTTTGCGATGTCACGACCAGAAAGCGAACCGCATATTGTGATTGTCGGGGGCGGATTCAGCGGCGCGGCCGTTGCCCTTCATTTGCTGCGCGAGTCGCGCCGCGCCCTGCGCATTAGCGTGGTGGAGCCGCGTCCCGCGCTTGGGTTTGGGGTGGCCTACTCGGCGACCGATCCCGCGCATCGAATCAACGTTCCCGCCGCGCGCATGCAACTGGCGGGTGACGACGACGGCGCATTTGACCGTTGGTATCGCCGGCACGGCGATTTTCCGCAGGACCCTCAGGCACAGCTGGCTGACGGGAGCGTCTACCCGCAGCGTGGCGCATTTGGTCGCTACGTCCAGGAAAATCTGGCACAGGCGATAAAAGCGTACAGCGGCAGCCTGACCCATATACGGGATCGCGCGGCGGGCTGGCATGACGGGTGCGTGATCACCGCCGAGGGGCAGCGGCTGCGCGCCGATGGTCTGGTGCTGGCGGTGAGTCACCCGCCGCCACGCTTGCCGAAGGTGGTCCAGCACGTCGCTCAGCACCCACGGCTGATTGCGAACCCCTGGCGGGCTGGTGCGCTGGCGGCCATTCCGCTGAACGCTCGGGTCGCCATTATGGGCACGGCGCTGAGCATGGCAGATGTCGTGGCGACGCTGCATCGTCAGGGGCATCAGGGAACAACGCTTGCTTTCTCACGCCATGGATTACTCTCCCGAGCCAACGCGCCGCTCGCCGCATCGGCGTGGCAGGCCAGCTATCAGACGGGCACATTACGCCAGCGCCTACGGCAGATTCGCGCGGATATCCCGCGGGCGGCGGCGCAGGGGTTGCCCTGGCAGGCCGTTCTGGATGCCGTACGCAGTCAGGGCCAAACGATCTGGCAGCAGATTACAGAGGCGGAAAAGCGACAGTTTTTACGTCACCTCCGTCGCTTCTGGGATGTGCATCGCTACCGTATTGCGCCGCAGGTGGCGCAAGCCATCGCGGAGAAACGGGCGGACGGCACTTTTCGCTCGCTGGCGGCGCGGCTACAGGCGCTGACGGTTGAAGGCGAGGCATTTTGCCTTCAGCTGGCGCAGCGCAGCGGGGGCACCGTGTGGCAAGAGGTTGACTATCTGGTGCTCACCACCGGGCCAGACCATGCCGATTTAGTGGCGAGCCAGCCGTTTCTGGCGGCACTGCATCAGGATGGGCAGATTCGCCCGGATGCCCTGGGCATGGGCATTGAGGTTAACGCGCATTCGCAGGCGGTCGGCGCTTCTTCGCGCATATGGGTTGCCGGCCCGGCGGCGCGCGGGCGATTCGGCGAACTGATGGGACTCCCGCAGGTGGCGGAGCATGCCCGGCAGGTCGCACAAACGGTGCTGCAAACCCTGACGAGCCGTCAGAACGTGACGGCCTGAACCCCGAGATAAACGCATTATTGTGCCGGGAATAACCGGGCGCAGGAGAGATTGTTATGTCATCACAACGTGAAATTCGTCTGAATGCTTTTGATATGAACTGTGTCGGCCACCAGTCGCCGGGGCTGTGGGCGCACCCGCGCGATCGCTCCTGGCAGTATAAAGATCTGGATTATTGGGTCGATCTGGCGCGTCTGCTGGAGCGCGGAAAGTTTGACGGTCTGTTTATTGCCGACGTGCTGGGCGTCTACGATGTCTATAACGGCAACGGTGACGCGGCGATTCGTCAGGCGGCGCAGGTGCCGGTAAACGACCCGCTGGCGCTGGTCACCCCGATGGCGCTGGTGACGGAGCATCTGGGCTTTGGCCTGACCGCCTCGCTGTCATTTGAACACCCCTATCCGTTTGCTCGCCGTCTCTCGACGCTGGATCACCTGACCAAAGGCCGCGTAGGCTGGAATATCGTCACCTCGTATCTGGAAAGCGGCGCGCGCAATATCGGCCAACAGGCGCAAACGGCGCACGATGCCCGCTACGACTATGCCGATGAGTATCTGGAGGTTATCTACAAACTGCTGGAAGGCAGCTGGGAAGAGGGGGCGATTCTGCGCGATCGGGAACGGCGCATTTTCAGCGATCCGAGTAAAATTCACGCCATTAATCATCATGGAAAATTCTTTGATGTGCCGGGCTATCACCTGTGTGAACCGTCGCCGCAGCGCACGCCGGTGCTGTATCAGGCGGGCGCGTCCAGCCGCGGCAAGCAGTTTGCCGCCAGCCATGCCGAGTGCGTGTTTGTGGCTTCGCCGTCAAAAAGCGCGCTGAAAAAGACCGTGGCGGACATTCGCCGCCGCGCGGCGGAGGCCGGGCGCGATCCGCACAGTATTCTCATTTTCAATATGCAAACGGCGATCGTCGGCGAGACGGATAAGGCCGCGCAGGCGAAGTGGCAGGAGTATAAAAACTGGGCCAGCTACGAAGGCGCGTTGGCGCTGATCTCCGGCTGGACGGGCATCGATTTCGGGCAGTATCAGCCGGATGAAGTGTTTACCTATGCCAAAACCAATGCGATTCAGTCGGTGGTCGATACCTTCTCCACCGCCGACCCGGATAAACAGTGGTCGGTTAAAGCCATGGCCGAGTGGGTCGGTATCGGCGGTTTTGGTCCGCTGATTGTTGGCAGCGCTGAAACGGTCGCCGATGAGCTGCAGTCGTGGGTGGAGGAGACGGACGTGGATGGCTTCAATCTCGCCTACGCGGTAACGCACGAGACCTTTACCGATGTGGTCGAGCTGTTGATTCCGGAGCTGCAAAAACGCGGCGTCTATAAGCGCGAGTACAGCCAGGGGACGTTACGTGAAAAGCTGTTTGGCGGTAGCGCCAGACTTCAGGCTCCGCACCCGGGCGCGGGGTACCGTATTCATGAACAAAGCGGGATTTTAACGCCGGTGTAATCTGGGCAATTAACGGTAACCCGGCCAGGTCGCCGGGTTACCGTCTCGGGTTGTCCTTAGTGTTTAATCCCCAGTGACTCCGCCAGTTGCTTCGCCAACTGGTTATTGTCGTCCGCGCCGTACTCCCAGAACATCGCGCCCGCTAGCCCTTTGCTCTTGATATAGTCCGCTTTAATGCTGACCGAACGCGGATTCTCGTAGGAGAGCGCGAACAGCGGTTTGCCCTCCGCCGATTGCACCGACAGCCACGGAACCTTCGCCTGGTCATCCCAGTGCTCGGTAAAGCGCTTCTGCGGGTCGTTCAGCAGCTTGCTGACAATGTCGTTGTATTTCACGTAGGTGTCTTTGCTGAGGTCGACGCCGAGTGATTTAAACAGCGCCACTTCCTGTGCGCCGAAGTAAGGCTGAGTCACCGGATTTTTCTGCGCGTCCGGCTTGCTCCAGTCGATACCCGGTTCCACGCTACGTTTTGGCACGCGGCCATAGAAGCCAATCCCCAGGTTCATCTGGCTGGGTTTTAAACCGGCGGCGAGATAGTTATTGACCACGAAATCAGCGCTGTATTTATCGGCCTGCGCCACCGTTGGCCACTGCGTTGAGTCGTACAGGTTCGAGTTAAAGTACTGGGTGCCGTACGCCATGTCGTAGGTCATCAGGTTGATGTAATCCAGCAATGGCGCGATGGCTTTAACGTCAACCCAGCTTTTCGGGCTTTCGGCGTTAGCGCCGACGGCAATGGTCACCAGCTTTTTATTGCCAAACGCCGCGCGCAGCTCTTTGAGCAGGGTGGTGAAGTTATCGCGGTCCGCCGGCTGGCTTGCCACCAGACCCCACGCGCCGTTGACCGGATATTCCCAGTCGAGATCGATGCCATCGAGGCCGTATTTTTCGACCACTTCCTGCGCCGAGCGGATGAACACCGCCCGTGCTTCCGGCGTGGCCGCCGCGCCGGAGAAGCCGCGCGCGCCCCAGCCGCCGACCGACAGCAGCACTTTCAGATTCGGGTTCTGCTTACGCAGTGTCGGTATTTTAGCTAAATCGGACTGTACCTTCGGCGATAACCAGATTTGATGCAGCTTCGCAGGGTCTTTTAACGCGTCGTTGGTTTCGTCTTTCTCGTCGTTGTAGATAAGGCCAAACGAATAATTGAGGTGGGTAATTTGTCGGACGTCCAGCTTATCGATATCACCGCCCGGCCCGGCGGTAACGTCACCGCCGCCGTTGAAGTAGCCAACGGACATCAGGGAATTCGCGGAAACAACCGAGGCGCAGAGCAGGGGTAATGCTGCCAGCAAAGGCAAAAGTTTCATACACGGTCCTCTTTGACATTTAAAAAGCAAACACGCCACGGAAATGGCGTGGCGAAAAAACAACCGATTAAACATAGCATTGCCGTTGAGGCAAATCTGAGAGGTGGTTCACGAGGGGGAGGGAATTGTAGGCCGGATGGCGCTCATCCGGCCTACGGGGCTAGCGCTGAATTTCCAGCCAGTCATCCAGCGTATACAGCGTCGCGCCTTCTGCCGCCATTTCCATAAAGGCGTGAGCGCTATCCTGCGGCTGAATGTTGACGCCGCGACAGCCGTCGGTAATCACGTTGACCGCATAGCCAAGCTGGAGAGCGTCCAGCACGGTGAACTTCACGCAGTAGTCGGTAGCCAGCCCGAGAACGGTCAGTTCGTCAATCGCCTGTTCGCGCAGCCAGGCGTCCAGCCCGGTCTTCTGCCGATGACCGTTGTCGAAAAAGGCGCTGTAGCTGTCGATGTTGACGCTCTCGCCCTTGTGGAACACCGCGTCGATCGCGTTGTGCGCCAGCAGCGGATGAAACGCCGCGCCATCGCTGTTTTGCATACAGTGATCCGGCCAGAAGGTCTGCGCCAGGCCGTCGAGCGTCCCCTGGCTGTAAGGTTCCACGCCGTGCTGGCTGGCAAAGCTGCCATGATTGGCCGGATGCCAGTCCTGGCTGGCAATCACCGGTTCACCACGGCGTTGAGCTTCACCGATCAGCACATTGGCGACATCAATCGTGCTGTCGCCATCGGCCACCGCAAGGGCACCGCCCGCACAGAAATCGTTCTGTAAGTCGACTAATAACAGCGCGCGTTTGCTCATCACTCTCTCCTTAATCGTCTGGTGTCAGTTCGCCGCGCAGGTTCTGCTGCATCGCCGCGCGAATGGCGTCGGCGTCCAGCCCCTGACTTAACAGATAATGTAACTTGGTCAGCGTCGCTTCCACCGTCATATCGGCACCGCCGATGACGCCCGCCTGCGCCAGCGCGTTGCCGGTGGCGTAGCCGCCCATATTCACCTTGCCGGACATACATTGGGTGAGGTTAACCACCACAATACCCCGGTTGCTGGCTTCTGCCAGCTCTTTCAGGAAAACAGCGTTTTGCGGGGCGTTACCCACGCCGTAAGAGCGCAGGATAAGCGCTTTGACCGGCTGAAGCAGGAAGTTGCGTACCACATCGGCGGATATGCCTGGATAAATCGTCACCACGCCAATCGGCTGCGGGGTAATTGGATGTACGATCAGCGCACCGTCGCCGTGGGGGGCGGGCGGGGTCCCCAGTTTACGAATATGGATACCCGCTTCCAGCAGTGGGGTCAGGTTTGGCGAAGCAAACGCGTCAAAGCCATCCGCATGGGCTTTGGTCGTCCGGTTACCACGATACAGACGGTTGTTGAAGAACAGCGTCACTTCGTTAATCGGGTAGTTAGCGGCGACGTACAGCGAATTCAGCAGGTTAATCTGCCCGTCGGAGCGCAGCTCCGCCAGCGGGATCTGCGAGCCGGTCACGATAACCGGCTTGCCGAGGTTTTCCAGCATAAACGACAGCGCTGAGGCGGTGAACGCCATGGTGTCGGTGCCGTGCAGGATCACAAAACCATCGTACTCGTCGTAGTGCGCTTTAATATCGTCGGCGATGTGCTGCCAGTCTTCCGGCGTCATGTCGGAAGAGTCCATCAGCGGGTCGTATTCGTGGATAGTAAAGTCCGGCATCTCGGGACGATGGAACTCTGGCATCAGCGCCAGCTGGCGCTGCAAATGCCCGGAGACCGGGATATAGCCGTGGTCAGAGCGCTGCATCCCGATGGTCCCGCCGGTATAGGCGACGTAAATGGATTTTTTTGGCATGGTTCGTCTATCGATTGAGCAAAAGAAAATCCCCTCCGGCAAGGAGGGGATTGCGATTAGCGAATATTGGCGCAGGTCAGGCAAATTGCATAGCGATTTTGCGGATCGTTGAACACCGCCAGCTTATCGCTTTCGGCCTTCACTGCGTTGGCGGCGTTCGCCAGCGGAGCCGGGAGATACGCCTGCAGCGCCTGCGGCAGAGAGGCGCGCACCGAGCCGGAGAGGTTGTCCATCACCATATCGAAGAACGTCGGTTCGCTCTGATAGTAGTCGATGTGCCACGTCTTCACTTTCGCCAGCTCGGCGGCTTTCGCTACCGCATCGTCAAAGTCGCCAAGGCTATCCACCAGGCCATTGGCTTTGGCGTCCTCGCCGGTCCAGACATGGCCCTGAGCGATTTTATCAATCGCTTCCGGCGTGCTCTTACGCGACTGCGCCACAAGGGTAATAAAACGTTTGTAGCCGTTTTCGATGCTGAGCTGCATCATCTGCTGCACTTCCGGCGTCAACGCTTTGGTCATCGCCATATCCGCCAGCGGCGAGGTGGCGACGCCGTCGGTGTGCACGCCGATTGAATCCAGCGTGTTCTCCACGGTGTTGATGACGCCAAAGATACCGATCGAGCCGGTCAGCGTACTCGGGCTGGCTACGATGTAGTCAGCAGGGGTAGAGATCCAGTAGCCACCGGAGGCCGCCATGCCGCCCATGGAGACCACCACCGGTTTGCCCGCCGCTTTCGCCGCCGCCAGCTCTTCACGAATGACCTCAGAAGCGCTTACGCTGCCGCCAGGACTGTTCACGCGCAGCACGATGGCTTTCACCTTCGGATCCAGACGCGCGTCGCGAATCTGCGCTGCGGTGGTGTCGCCGCCGACGTTACCCGGGGTTTCTTCACCGTCCATGATGGCGCCGTTGGCAAACACCACCGCGATACTCGAACCGGTATCCGCCGGGGTTTTCACCGCATAGTCATACATGCTGATGGCGCTGTAGTTATTGTCGGCTTTACTCCAGCCGAACGCTTTGGTCATCGCTTTTTCGATATCCGCGCTGGAACCTAAGTTATCAACCAGCTTGTTATCCAGCGCATACTGCGCCGTGTCGCCATCGACTTTGCGCAGACCATCCAGCACGCCCTGCGCGCCAGGGAAGATCTGCTGCGCCGTCACCTGGCGGTTTGCCGCGACGGTGTTGAGATAGTTCTGCCACAGTTCGCCAATCCAGCGGCTGTCCGCTTCGCGCGCGGCAGGGGACATATCGTCGCGAATAAACGGTTCGACGGCTGACTTATAGGTGCCGACGCGGAACACGTGGGTTGAAACCTTCAGCTTGTCGAGCAGGGTTTTGTAGTACAGCCCGTTGGTGGCAAAACCGTGCAGATCGACCACGCCCTGCGGCGACAGCCAGATTTTATTGGCGAAGCTGGCCAGGTAGTATTGCGCCTGGCTATAGCTATCGCCCACCGCGTAGACCGGCTTACCGCTGTCGCGGAATTCGCGCAGCGCTTTGCCGATATATTGCATTGAAGGCTGATCGCCGCCGGCAAAGTTTTTCAGATCCAACACAATACCGGTGATATTGCGGTCATCTTTCGCCTGGCGAATGGTTTGCACAATATCAAACAGGGAGTTTTCCTGCAGACGGTCAGAGCTGGCGCCAAAGAACTGGCGGCCAATCACGCTAAGCTTGCTGCTCGGTGACGGCTTGTCGACCACCACGCCGCTGATGTCCATCAGCAGCGCGCCGCGGGTATTGTGTTCCGTGGTGCTGCTAAGCTGCATCCAGATGCCGACGCCGACCAGCACCAGCAAAATAAAGAACAGATTCAGCACCAGCTCACGGACGAAATTGAGTAATCGCCACGTCCATTTAAAGAATCCGGCAATGAAGCGCCATACAGTTCGCATGTATTCTCCCTGCAAAAACGAAAAAAGGTTTACCGAAACGGTAAAACGTGTGGCTATCCTAAATAGACCGTCGCCGCTTGTCAGCAGGAATCGCCTTCTGCGCTGTAACAAAATCCTTGCGCATGTTAATTTTATGAAAAATAACGTGAGAGGAGTGATTCAATGGACGCACTGGAACTATTGGTGAATCGCCGCAGCGCTTCCCGCCTGACGGAACCGGCCCCGGCGGGGGACGCGCTACAAAATATTCTCCGCGCCGCGCTGCGTGCGCCGGACCATGGCACGCTGCAACCGTGGCAGTTTGTGATTGTGGAAGGCGAAGGCCGCGAACGTTTCAGCCAGCTGCTGGAACAGGGAGCGATAGCCGCAAACGGTGACGAGAAGGCCATCGAGAAAGCGCGTAACGCGCCGTTCCGCGCGCCGATGATTATTGTGGCGATCGCCAAATGTCAGGATCACCCAAAGGTGCCGAAGTGGGAGCAGGAGATGTCGGCGGGCTGTGCGGTGATGGCGATGCAAATGGCGGCGGTCGCGCAGGGCTTTAACGGTATCTGGCGCAGCGGCGCGCTGACCGATAGCCCGGTAGTGCGCGCGGGCTTTAACTGCGGCGAACAGGATAAGATCGTCGGCTTCCTCTATCTGGGCACTCCGCAACTGAAGGCTTCGACCACCATTACGCCACCGGATACGGCTCCATTCGTCCGTTATCTCTGAAAAATCACCACGATTGTCTGGATTTCAGGCAAATGCCCGCGAATTCAGACAGTCGTACTTATCACCGCTGTGTTCTGGCGTTAACATACACCTTCTATGCAAATGCCAAAGCAATGACAGGAGTTGTCCATGAGCGAGCAGGCCATTCGTTTAACGCAGTACAGCCACGGAGCGGGTTGCGGTTGTAAAATTTCGCCCAAAGTGCTGGAGACCATCCTGCACAGCGAGCAAACGAAGTTTATCGACCCCAACCTGCTTGTTGGCAATGAAACTCGCGACGATGCTGCCGTTTACGACCTGGGTAACGGTACCTCGGTCATCAGCACCACCGATTTCTTTATGCCGATTGTCGACAATCCGTTCGACTTTGGCCGTATTGCGGCAACCAACGCCATCAGCGACATTTTCGCCATGGGCGGTAAGCCGATTATGGCGATTGCCATCCTTGGCTGGCCGATCAACAAACTGGCGCCGGAAATTGCGCGCGAAGTGACCGAAGGCGGGCGCTTTGCCTGTAAACAAGCCGGGATCGCGCTGGCGGGCGGCCACTCTATCGACGCGCCGGAGCCGATTTTCGGCCTTGCGGTTACCGGGATTGTGCCTACCGAACGCGTGAAGAAAAACAGCACCGCGCAGGCAGGCTGCAAGCTGTTCCTGACCAAGCCGCTGGGCATTGGCGTGCTGACCACCGCCGAGAAAAAATCCCTGCTCAAGCCTGAACATCAGGGACTGGCGACGGAAGTGATGTGCCAGATGAACCTTGTGGGCTCGGCGTTTGCCAATATCGACGGCGTGAAGGCGATGACCGACGTCACCGGCTTTGGCCTGTTGGGCCACCTGAGCGAAATGTGCCAGGGCGCTGGCGTACAGGCGCAGATTGATTTTGCCGCCGTGCCGAAACTGCCGGGCGTGGAAGAGTATATTGCTCAGGGCGCCGTGCCGGGCGGTACCGAGCGTAACTTTGCCAGCTACGGCCATCTGATGGGCGCGATGAGCGAAGCTCAGCGTGCGCTGCTGTGCGACCCGCAAACCTCCGGCGGCCTGCTGCTGGCGGTGACGCCGGACGCCGAAGCCGCCGTACAGGAGGCTGCCGCCGAGTTTGGTATCACGCTAACCGCTATCGGTGAACTGGTCACCGCGCGCGGTGGCCGTCCGATGGTAGAGCTGCGCTGACCCCATGCGGTTGTTCATTGCGGAAAAACCGAGTCTGGCCCGCGCCATTGCGGATGTACTGCCGAAGCCCCACCGCAAGGGCGACGGCTTTATCGAATGTGGCAACGGCCAGGTGGTGACCTGGTGTATTGGTCACCTGCTGGAGCAGGCGCAGCCGGACGTCTATGACAGCCGCTATGCGCGCTGGAATCTCCAGGATCTGCCGATCGTGCCGGAAAAATGGCAGCTCCAGCCACGCCCATCGGTCACCAAACAGCTGAACGTCATTAAGCGTTTTCTTCATGAAGCCAGCGAAGTTATTCACGCCGGAGACCCCGATCGCGAAGGACAGCTGCTGGTGGATGAAGTGCTGGACTACCTGCAACTGTCGGCGGAAAAACGCCAGCAGGTGCAGCGCTGTTTGATAAACGACCTCAACCCGCAGGCGGTGGAGCGAGCGATTACCCGTCTGCGTGCCAACAGCGAATTTATTCCGCTGTGCGTCTCGGCGCTGGCGCGTGCACGCGCTGACTGGTTGTACGGGATCAATATGACCCGTGCCTATACCATTCTGGGGCGCAACGCCGGCTATCAGGGCGTGCTTTCCGTGGGGCGCGTGCAGACCCCGGTTTTGGGGCTGGTGGTGCGCCGCGATGAAGAGATTGAAAACTTCGTCTCAAAAGACTTCTTTGAGGTGAAGGCCCACATCGTCACGCCGAAAGACGAGCGCTTCACCGCCGTCTGGCAGCCAAGTGAAGCCTGTGAACCGCATCAGGATGAAGAAGGTCGCCTGCTCAACCGCGCGCTTGCGGAACACGTGGTGAAACGCATTACCGGGCAGCCCGCGCTGGTCACGGCCTATAACGACAAGCGTGACTCGGAACCCGCGCCGCTGCCGTTTTCGCTGTCGGCTTTACAGATTGAGGCGGCGAAACGTTTTGGCCTTAGCGCGCAGAACGTGCTGGATATCTGTCAGAAATTGTACGAAACCCACAAGGTGATCACCTATCCGCGTTCCGACAGCCGCTATCTGCCGGAAGAACATTTCGCTGGCCGTCACGCGGTGATCAACGCTATTGGCGTTCACGCTCCGGACCTGTTGCCGCAGCCGGTGGTCAACACTGACACTCGCAACCGCTGCTGGGACGACAAAAAGGTCGATGCCCACCACGCGATTATCCCAACCGCGCGTGCCAGCAACGTCAATCTCAACGACAACGAAGCAAAGGTCTATAACCTGATTGCGCGTCAGTATCTGATGCAGTTCTGCCCGGATGCGGTCTACCGCAAATGTCAGATCGATCTGGATATCGCTAACGGTAAGTTTGTCGCCAAAGCGCGTTTCCTGGCGGAAGCGGGCTGGCGTACGCTGCTGGGGGCGAAAGAGCGTGACGAAGAGAACGACGGCACGCCGCTGCCGGTGGTGGCGAAAGCGGACGAACTGCTGTGCGAGAACGGCGAAGTCGTTGAGCGACAAACCCAGCCGCCGCGCCACTTTACCGACGCCACGCTGCTGTCGGCGATGACCGGTATCGCCCGCTTTGTGCAGGATAAAGATCTGAAAAAAATTCTCCGCGCCACCGACGGTTTAGGCACCGAAGCGACGCGCGCCGGTATTATCGAGCTGCTGTTTAAGCGCGGTTTCCTGACCAAAAAAGGGCGCTATATTCACTCTACCGACGCCGGTAAAGCGCTGTTCCACTCGTTGCCCGAAATGGCGACGCGTCCGGATATGACCGCGCACTGGGAGTCCACGTTGACGCAAATCAGCGAAAAGCAGTGCCGCTATCAGGACTTTATGCAGCCGCTAGTGGGAACTTTATTCCAGCTGATTGACCAGGCTAAGAGCACGCCGGTGCGGCAGTTCCGCGGGCTGGCAGCGCCGGGTGGGGCGAAGAAGTCATTCAGTAAAGGAAAGGGGAAGAGTAAGAAGGCCGCGGCAAGCCCTGAGCCAGACGTATAGTCGGGGATGTCTATTTGTAGGCCGGATAAGGCGTTTACGCCGCTATCCGGCAATATACTCAGGCTGCCTGATGGCGCTGCGCTTATCAGGCCTATGGTTCAAAACGATAGCCCGGCATCGCTTTCGCGTCCGGGCTATTTGTTTTAAATTACGCCCTGCGCCAGCATCGCGTCGGCCACTTTCACAAAGCCAGCGATGTTCGCGCCGCGAACGTAGTTGGTTTGCTTCGCTTCACCGCCGTGCTCAACGCAGGCATGGTGAATATCCAGCATGATGTGGTGCAGACGCGCGTCCACTTTCTCCGCTTTCCAGCTCATACGTGCGGCGTTCTGCGCCATTTCCAGACCAGAAGTGGCCACGCCGCCGGCATTCGCCGCTTTACCCGGCGCGAACAGGACACCCGCTTCGAGGAACAGATCGGTTGCTTCAATCGTGGTCGGCATGTTAGCGCCTTCCGCTACTGCCTTGACGCCGTTGGCGATCAGTACGCGCGCCGCGTCGGCATCGAGCTCGTTCTGCGTGGCGCACGGCAGGGCGATATCCACCGCCACGCTCCACGGCTGCTGGCCTTCCAGATACACCAGACCAAACTCACGCGCGTAGTCGGCAACGCGGCCGTCGCGGCTGGCCTTAATTTCGCACAGGCGCGCCAGCTTCTCTTTGGTGAAGCCAGACTCATCAACCACGGTGCCGCTGGAGTCGGAGGCAGTGATCACGCGCGCGCCGAGCTCCATGGCTTTTTCAATCGCATACTGCGCCACGTTGCCGGAACCCGACACCGCCACGCGCATGCCTTCGAAGCCCAGACCGTGACGTTTGAGCATCGCTTCGGTAAAATACACCAGGCCATAGCCGGTGGCTTCCGGGCGAATCAGGCTGCCGCCGAAGGAGAGCCCTTTACCGGTGAAGACGCAGGAGGTGTCGTTAGACAGTTTTTTCATCATCCCGGCCATAAAGCCGACTTCACGACCACCCACGCCGATATCGCCCGCCGGGACGTCGGTATCAGAGCCCAGATGACGATAGAGTTCGGTCATCAGCGCCTGGCAGAAACGCATCACTTCGCCTTCACTTTTGCCTTTCGGATCGAAGTCAGAGCCGCCTTTACCACCGCCCATTGGCAGAGTCGTCAGGGCGTTTTTGAAGGTCTGCTCAAAGCCGAGGAATTTCAGGATAGACAGGTTTACGGACGGGTGGAAACGCATCCCACCTTTGAACGGCCCGATGGCCGAGCTGAACTGTACGCGCCAGGCGCGGTTAACTTGTACCTGATTACGGTCGTCCACCCACACCACGCGGAACTGAATCACTCGCTCAGGTTCAACTAATCTTTCCAGCAGGGAGAGCTGGCGATAGCGCGGGTTTTGTTCGAGGAACGGCCAGAGTGTTGTCATGACTTCGCGTACGGCCTGAGCAAACTCGGTCTGGTGTGGGTCGCGCTGTTGAACATGAGCCAGGAAGGTATCCAGGGAGCAAACCTTGTCCATAAGTATAAGTACCTCTTATGATTGTGGATGTATGTAGTTGTTATGGTTGTGTTTAATAGCGTGCGTTATTTCGACTATATCACTACCCTGCTAACGGATGACAAGGATTTTCCGGAAGCAGAATAAAATTAATACTCAATGCCGGGTCATAACCAAAAGCGATGACGTAAGAAAGTTAAGTTGCGCGCCCATTTGGTCGATAGTAATACGAGGTGCTTTTTTAAGGAGATAGACGATGAAATGCTTCTGGATTGCTGGCGCGTTAGCGCTGTTTTGTAGCGCCGCGCAGGCGCGTCCTCAGGTGGAAGTTAACGTTCCCCCTGAGGTGTTCAGCAACAACAACAGCAGCCAACGCGTGCAGCAATGTACCCAGTGCTGCATTTATGAAAATCAGAACTACTCGGAAGGGGCGGTGGTGAAAGTTGAGGGTGTGTTGCTCCAGTGCCAGCGTGATGAACGCGCGATTAGCACCAACCCGCTCGTTTGGCGTCGGGTAAAGCCATAAACGCCGCTAATAATGGCACGTCGGCGGGGGCCAGATCGTAGCCTTGCGCTTCCTGAGGCGTGCACCACACCAGCGCGCTATGCTCGCGCGCGATGAGCTCGCCCTCAAAGCGCGGCACGTACCAGGCGTGCAGATGAATGATACGTCCGGAGACTTCACGACGATGGCTGGCGACATAGCAGGCGGGCCAGGCGGTGATCGCCAGCTCTTCCTGCAACTCGCGGATCAGCGCTTCCTGCTGGCTCTCTCCGGCCTCCACTTTGCCCCCGGCAAATTCCCACAGCCCGGCCTGATCGGTATGAGGTGGACGTTGGGCGAGAAGAATTTTGCCATTTTGTTCGATAATAGCGGCAACAACATCAATGGTTTTCAGCATAACGGTCAAAGACGAGATAAAGGAGTTGCCATATTATCCTTGCTTTGCCGTAAGCTAAAGTTTTGCAGGAGTCTCCGGGTGAAAAACCGCCAATCCTGGGTGCAGCCGCTCAGCCAATTACCGCTCAGTTTAAAACCGATTGCCGCCATGCAGCGCAAGCATTATGGCGAGGTCCTCAATCCTACGCGCTGGTGGGGGCGCATGCCGCGCCTGTTCTGGCTGGTGGCGCTGTTTGTCGGCTATCTGGAGCGCAAAAAAGCGCGACTCGACCCGACGCTGCGCGCGCTGCTGATGACCCGCGTATCCCAGCAGTGTGACTGCGCGTTCTGCATTGATGCCAACAGCTTGCGTCTGGCCCAGCGCTGCGGGGCGATGGATAAGGTGCTGGCGCTGGAGGCGTGGCGTACTTCGGCGCTGTTTACCCCGGCTGAACGCGCCGCGCTGGATTACGCCGAGGCGATGACCGCCACGCCGCCGCGGATCTCTGAGGCTCAAAAGCATGAGTTACACTGTCACTTTAACGATGCGCAAATTACGGAAATGACCGCGCTGGTGGCGTTCCAGAATTTATCCGCGCGCTTCAATGCCGCGCTGGAAATCCCCTCACAAGGGCTGTGTTCGATGAGAGAAAAAACCGATGCTTGATAAACACCTGCACCCACGCCTGAAACCCTGGCTTAACCGTGCCGCGCAGGCTTTGGATAAGCCCGGTGTGTCGGCGGATGGCATTACGCTGGTCGGTTTTGCTATCGGCATACTGGCGTTGCCGTTTCTGGCGCTGGGATGGTATGGCGCGGCGCTGGTCGCCATTGTGGTGAACCGACTGCTGGATGGACTCGACGGCGCGATGGCCCGTCGTCGCGGGCTGACCGACGCGGGCGGCTTTCTCGATATCGCGCTGGATTTCTTATTCTACGCGCTGGTGCCGTTCGGTTTTATGCTTGCCAACCCGGCGGCCAACGCGCTGGCTGGCGGCTGGCTGCTGTTCGCTTTTATGGGCACCGGTAGCAGTTTTCTGGCCTTCGCCGCGCTGGCGGCGAAACATCAGATTGATAACCCCGGCTATGCCCATAAGTCGTTGTACTATCTTGGCGGCTTAACCGAAGGGACTGAGACTATCCTGCTGTTTGTGCTGGGCTGCCTGTTTCCGGCGTGGTTTGCGTGGATGGCGTGGATCTTTGGCGCGCTGTGCTGGCTGACAACGTTCAATCGTGTGTGGGGAGGGTACATGACGCTGAAAAATCTTCAGCGCCATGAAAACGTGGATTAACGTGAACTTTCCGGGCCGCGATCGCCGGTGGCAACCGGGTTTTTCGGATCGCCGCTCCACTCATACCAGCCGCCGTCGTAGACGCTGACGTTTTTCCAGCCCATTGCCCGGGCGTACATGAAGGTTTCCGAGGCGCGCCAGCCGGTACCGCAGTAGAAGGACACCTGCTGCTCTGGCGTGATATTCCAGGATTTCCACATCGCCGCGATATCATCCGCGCTGCGCATTGTGCCATCCGGGTTATGGAAGTCTTCCATATGGGTGGAGTCGCTCCCCGCGTGGCCCCAGCGTGCGCCAGCAATGTCACCTTTTGGCTTGATATAGCTATAGCCGCTGGTGGTGCCGATAAATTCCGGCCACGAACGAATACTCACCAGCGATGCGTCCTGACGATGCAGCAGACCGCGCGCCTGTTCCATATCCAGCATCAACTGCGGTTGTGCCGGGATAGTCACGCCGAAATCTGGCTCAGGCTTCACCTCTTTTGCTAAGCCGCGCTCGACCGGCAGACCTGCATCCGACCAGGTTTTCCACCCGCCATCGAGCAGACGAACGTCTTTCACACCGGCATACAGCATAATCTGCGCCACGCGCGCTGCGGCGTAAACGTCGCGACCATAAAGGATCACGGTTGTATCATGACGAATGCCGTGTTTCGCCAGCATCGCTTTCAGCTGCGCGTCGGAGACTTTATTCCACAGCGGCTCGCTTTCCACCTCGTTGGTGTCGATATAGCCTGCATTCGGAATATGGCTGACCAGATAGAGCTTCGGCGCGCCCCAGGCGGCTTCAATCACCTTATAGTCGCCCGCCGGTTTCGCCGGAACGTCTTTCCCCTGTTGCAGGTCATGCAGCCACTGTGGATAAACCAACTGTTCGAAGTGCGGCAGCTTTTGCAGACGCTCGGGCTGTTGCAGCGCGTCGCTCAGGGTGGAAATGTTGGTGTAGCCCGCTTCTTTCAGGCGTTTAGCCACCGCGTCGTTATCTTTGCTGTCGCCGTAGAGGGCAATGTCAGTTTCTTTTTTCAGCTGGTGCTGCTGCGCCCAGGCGATCAACTGTTCATTGCTCATGGCGGAAAGCCAGCTGGCGGAGAGGTTTAGCGCCCCCGGTTCATGCCCCTGCGGGCCGTTCGCCTGCTGCGGCCAGCCGTTGTAGAACGCGCTCAGACGCGTATCGATGGCGGTGCCTTTTTGCTGGAGCAGATGGGTGAAGGTCAAGGTTTTTGCCGTTTCAGCGGCGAAGACAGAGGAGGCGAGGCCGAGTGCAAGGGCCAGCGCGGTCAGTTGAGAAACACGTTTCATCAAATCGTCCGACGAGGATAAAAGGAGCGTCATTTTGAACCTCTGGTGAAAGAAAAACCTTGCGTTAACGCAGTTTTTCCCGCGTCAACGCCAGTTTGCAAGCTGCAGACAGCGGCCGCCAGCCGGTACGTCATCCGGGTCGTGGGTGACCTGTACCACCGGAATGTGCTGCTGCCGGAGTTCGCTAAACACCCACTGGCGAAAACTGCCGCGTAGCTGTTGGTCAAGGCGGCTGAACGGTTCATCCAGCAGCAGCGCATCAGGTTGTGCCAGCAGGGCGCGCAGCAGGGCGACTCGCGCGCGCTGGCCACCGGAAAGCGTGGCCGGGTCGCGGGCGTAAAAGCCAGACAGTTCGGCATGTTCCAGTGCCTGCTCAACCCGCATTTGGCGGGTATCCCGGGCAACGCTTGCCGGTAGCGCAAGACGCAAATTCTGCCCTACGCTCAGGTGGTCGAACAGCAGCGCGTCCTGAAACAAAATGCCGATACGCCGCTTTTCGGTTGGCAGCGTGTCGGTACGTTTATCGTTAAGCCACAGTTCGCCTTGTGCGCGAAACGCGCCATCCAGCGCCCCTACCATCCAGGCAAATAACGTGGATTTTCCGCAGCCGGAAGGGCCCATTAGCGTCACAATTTCGCCGGGGGGAACGACAAAGTTAACCGCACGCAGCAGCGGCTGACCGGCGAGGGTGAGCGTCAGATTCCGCACCTGTAACATTAGCGTAGACCTCGTCGAAAATGGCTGATGCGCCGTGCCAGCAGCGCGGTCAGCAGGAAAAAGATCATCGGCAGCAGCAGTTGCCACAACGCCTGGGCGGCTAATGTGTCGGTCGCGCCGCCGCTGCTCAAGGCGACCGCCTCGGTCGTAAGCGTAGGGATTCGTCCGCCGCCTAGCCACTGAGTGGGCAGATACTGGGCGATGCTGACGGAAAAGCCCACCGCCAGCGCAGACAGCAAAGGACGGATAATCAGCGGGCATTTCAGTTGGCAGAATCGGCGTAGACGGCTCCATCCCAACGTTTGCGCCAGCAATGTCTGACGCGGGTCAATCTGTCTCCACGCCGGACGCAGCACGAACAGCATCCACGGCACGACCCACAGCAGATGTCCCCATAGCACGGTGGTGAACTGGCCATCCAACCAGCCGTACAGCGCTAGCTGATACTGCCCGGCGGCCAACGGCAGCGCCGGCAGTATCAGGGGAAGATCCAGCCAGGGGTGATGCCTTCTGGGGCCCCATTCCAGCCAGAACAGGCAGACTGCGCCGCCGGTGAACGCCGACAGCAGCGCCAGCCACAGGCTGTTGCCGAGGGTTTCGGCAGCAGGCAAGGTGTTGTTCGCTAACCCCAGCAAAAACATAACGCACAGCAGCCCGCACAGCGGCAACACCAGACCGACGAGTCTGCCGGGTAACATCGGGAAATGTGGCTGGCGAGTGCCGTTCAGACGCGGCGTATGTCCCCGCCAGACGTGCCAGCACAGGCTGGCCGCAGCGGCCAATGCTGTGAGGATCGCCAATAGAAGCAGACAGGCCAGCCCCCCTTTAGCCTGAATATCCGGGTCAGCGTCATTCAACCATTGCCAGGCCAGCACCGCCTGCGTCGGCGGGTTTCCGGGGCCAATGATCGTCGCCACATCTACCACCGAGAGTGTCCAGGCGGTGGTGGCCAGCAGCGCGACGCTCAGCGATGGCATCAGCGCAGGGAGGATCACCCGGGTCAGACACTGACCGCGGCCATAGCCGAGGCTCTTAAACATCACCACCTGTTCCGCCAACCGCCGTTCACCGAGCAGCGCCCAGCACACCCATAGCAAAAAGCCGCACTCTTTCACGGCCAGCACCAGGCCGAGCCCGATGCCGTAACGATCCTGTACTGGCGTTAGCGTCGGCAGCAGGCGGTACAGCGCGCCGCCCTCGGCAAACAGCAGCAGCGCGCAGGTGGCGAAAGCGACGTGCGGCAGCGCTAGCAGCCATGGCAGGCGCGATGACAGCCGCTGCCAGGCAGGTGAAGGCCAGAGGGTGGTGATAAGCAGCAGCGTCAACAGCAGCGCACCGCCGACGGCGATAAGCGTTGAAATCAACGTTGCCGCCACGGCTTGCGGCAGCTGCGGGTCGGACAGTAACGATTGCCAGTGCGTCAGAGACAGTGCGGGAGCAAGGAGGATACCCGCAGCTGGCAGCAGGGGCAGATAGATGACCAGCATCATGCCCCAGCACAGCAGTATTAATGTGTACCGTAACGGCGCAGCCATTCCTGCTCCAGCGCGTTAACCCATGCCGCATGCGGTTCAGCCAGCACCGGCGGAGTATTTTCCGGCATCAGGCTCTGCAACGTTTTTTGCTGCCCGGCGTCGAGCTTGGCCGGATCCAGCACACTGGGGTCGCCCCACACCGCCGGGTCGGCTTTACGCAGCTGCGCCGCAGGCGACAGCAGGAAGTTTGCCACCACCTGCGCCCCGGCGCTGGCGGAGGCGTTAGCCGGGATGGTGACAAAGTGAACGTTGCCGAGCATACCGTTGCTAAAGCCGAAGCTGTAGCTATCTTTCGGCAACTGGCCTTTCGCCACCTTTTGCTTTGCGTGCATCGGGTTAAAGGTCAGCGACAGGCGCAGCGTGCCGTTGGCCAGCATGGTGTCCATCCGCGCGGGCGACGGCGGGAAATCTTTGCCATTGCGCCACAGCAGCGGGTGGAGCTGGTCCAGATAGGCCCATAGCGGCGCGGTGACGGCGGCGAACGTTTTCTCCTCCGGCGGCTGTTTCAGCGCATCGGGCTGGCCGGTGAGGTTAATCAACAGTTGCTCCAGCAGCGCGGTTCCGGTGAAATCCGGCGGACGCGGGTAGGTGACGGTACCGGGATGCGCTTTGGCGAACTCAAGCAGCGCCTGCGCGGAGCGGGGCGGCTGCGGCGTTTGCTGCTGACGAGCGATAAAGGTCAACTGTGCGCTGCCCCACGGCGACTCAGCGCCTTCGACCGGCACGGAGAAATCCTCGCGAACGGGTTTTGTCACGTCGACATAGCGCCAGTTCGGCAGTTGCTCCGCCCAGCCGGTACGCAGCAAATTGGCCTCTTTCAACGTGCGGAAATTCTCGCCGTTGACCCATAACAGATCCACTGAACCGTTAGTTTTGCGCCCGGCGCGAGATTCGGTCTGAATGCGTTTTACCGTATCTGCCGCGTCGGCGATGTGCACAATGCGCAGGTCAATTGCGTAATCACGTTTCACTTCGCCGCTGACCCAGTCCAGGTAGTGGTTGACCGCTTCGTCGCCGCCCCAGGCGTTAAACCACACGGTCTGACCTTTGGCTTCCTGTTCAATCTGTGGCCAGTCAGCGGCACCCGCAGTGAGTGAGCAGAGTGAAAGCAGCCCCAGCAGGCCATAACGCAGGCGACGACGGGTTTCTCCGTGATAACGCATCAGGATTTCCTCTTTTGGCGTTCGTGATAAAACGTCTTAGCGACAAAAATAACGATAGTCAGTGCAAACAGAATAAACAGCCCGGTCACCAACCAGAACGTGCCGCCGGTGAGCAGGCTACCGACCCACGAGTAGACAATCGTCGCGGGCAGTTGGCCAAGGCCGGTCGCCAACAAAAAGTGGCGAAATCGGATCGAGGTCAAGCCGGCGGCGTAGCTCACCGGATCGAACGGCACGAACGGCAGCAGGCGGCAGATAAGGATCGTGTGTTTGCCGTAGCGATCGAAAAACCCGTCGACGCTCTTGAGCACCGTTTTCCCGGTCAGTTTTTCAACCACGCCGCGCCCCATCAGGCGGGCGATATAAAAACAGAGCGCCGCCCCGACCATTGCGCTGCTCCAGGAGAGCACGCCGCCCCAGAAGGCGCCAAACAGCGAGGCGTTAGAGAAGGTGATCAAAAACGCCGGCAACGGCGCGGCAATGGCCTGGAAAATCATCAGCAGGAACGACACCACCGCGGCCTGCGAGCCATAAGAGTGAATAAAGCGCTCGATGCCTTGCTGATCCAGCGCCAGAAATGCGCCCAGGCTATTGTGGATAAAAAGGTTAACGCTCGGTATCCACCACCAGGCCAGCAGCAGGGCGATAAAAGCCGCGACGACCAGCGCGCGGGCGTACCAGATAGGTTTCATTCGCCATCCTCAACGGGCAGCGCCACGCGTTTATGGTGCGCATAGCCTTTCGCCGCTTGTACCAGCGCAAACAGCGCCAGCCCCGCGAGGCTCAGCTTGAGGATGAAGGCGAGGGTGATGCCGTCCGTCGCCAGCTCGCTGGCCATCAGGGTATAAATAAAGATCCCCGGTAGGGTGGTGAGCGCGGAGATCAGCGTATATGGCCAGAAGCGAATAGCGGTTAAGCCGTAGGCGTAGTTCTGAATATTGTACGGAAACAGCGGGATCAGGCGGGTGAGAATCAGAAAATCGATACCGGATCGCGCGATCCCACGTTCAATGGCCTGAAAGGTGTGCGTATGCCCGACATACTTCAGCAGCAGCGCGCGCCCCAGCCAGCGCGCCAGTAAAAACGACAGCGCCGAGGCGACGGTGGCGGCAATCAGCGACAGGAGGGTGCCGAGCCACGGGCCAAATACGATACCGCCTGCCAGCACCAGCACGCTCCCTGGCAGCAGGCAGACCGTGGCGAGAATAAACAGCGCGATGTAGAGCGCATAGCCGAGCGTACCGCTGGCCTGTACGGTATCCTGCAGACGGCGCAAATGGGTTATCAGGTCAATGAGACCGAAGCGGTGAATCAAAGAGAAAAGCAGGCTGATAACAACAGCCATGAGCAGGAGCTTAGAGGCTGTGCGGTACCGACTTCTTTTGCATGGGGTCCTCCTGCCGGGAAGAAAAGGTGCGCGCGACGTTATTATACAATCGAGAGTCCAGCAAGAGTTTAGCGCCTGTTTATTGATTTTGCTCAGAATTATTTGGGTAGTCCTGCGCGGACTACCCAGGATAACGGTTACTTAAAGGTTGCCCACACCGGCGCGTGATCCGACGGTTTTTCCATCGCGCGAATTTCGTAGTCGATGCCGGTTTCCACGCAGTGCGCCGCCAGCGGGGTACTTGCCAGCAGCAGATCGATACGCAGACCGCGGTTGTCATCAAACCCTTTGGAACGATAGTCAAACCATGAGAAGCGGTCATGGGTTTCCGGGTTCGCGTTACGGAAGGTATCCACCAGGCCCCAGCCCAGCAGGCGCTGCATCCACTCGCGCTCTTCCGGCAGGAACGAACACTTACCGGTGCGCAGCCAGCGCTTGCGGTTCTCTTCGCCGATACCGATGTCGAGGTCGGTCGGGCTGATGTTCATGTCACCCATGATCAGCACCGGGTTCTCTTTACTCAGGCGGGTTTCCAGGTAGTCCTGCAGATCCTGGTAGAATTTGGTTTTGGCCGGGAATTTGGTTTCGTGATCGCGGCTTTCCCCCTGCGGGAAATAGCCGTTAATCACCGTGACGTTACCAAACGGCGACGGCACTTCGGCAATGATAATCCGGCGCTGGGCGTCTTCATCATCGGTCGGGAAGCCGCGATAAACGGCAACCGGCTCGGCTTTTGTCAGCATTGCGACGCCGTAGTGGCCCTTCTGACCATGGTAGAAAATGTGGTAACCGAGCTTTGCGACCTCTTCCAGCGGAAACATGTCGTCGTGAACCTTTGTCTCCTGCAGGCCAATCACATCGGGCTGATGCTTTTCGACGATGGCTTCCAGTTGATGAGGACGGGCGCGCAGGCCGTTGATATTAAAAGAGACAAATTTCATAGTCGTCGCCACTTTGCAGAATGAATTGTGACGGGATAGTAGCAGAATTTAACGTTGCCCGCTGCCTTCGCCCAGTGGTATGACCGATTTCTTTTATTGCCGTTGCCATCCGGATGAGCAAAATTTGCACCAGGTTGAGGCAATCTGCGCCGTTATGAGGCGTAAATCTACGATAAATTTCGCAGTCGATCACAAATCCAGAATGATATTTTGCTGATGCATAATATTTCTTAATTTCCCCCTGCAACATCGCTGTATGACATTAATATTCACTTTATATGCAATTATGATGAATAAGATGACCTTGTAACCTATTGATATTTCGTATTCGCTCTCCGTTTATGCACTTTTTCTCCTCGCTGGCACGAACCGTGCAATCTACATTTACAGTGAAATGCACTCAATTAATTAACAAAAAATAAACTATTTATTTACCTGTCGAGGTCGCTATGTCTCAGTCAATCAGCCGTCAAGATTTTGATCAGTGGATGATGCCGGTTTACGCACCGGCACCGTTTATTCCGGTACGCGGTGAGGGCGCCTGGCTGTGGGATCAACAGGGTAAGGGCTATATCGATTTTGCGGGGGGGATTGCCGTGAACGCACTCGGGCACGCCCATCCAGCGATGATCCGCGCGCTGACCGAGCAGGCGGGGAAATTCTGGCATACCGGTAACGGTTATACCAACGAACCGGCGCTGCGGCTGGCGAAACAGTTGATTGACGCCACCTTTGCCGATCGTATCTTTTTCTGTAATTCAGGCGCTGAGGCCAACGAAGCGGCGCTGAAGACGGCGCGTAAATATGCTCATGACCGCTTTGGCAGCCACAAAAGCGGCATCGTGGCGTTTAAAAACGCATTTCATGGCCGCACGCTGTTTACCGTCACCGCAGGGGGACAGCCCGCTTACTCACAGGACTTCGCGCCGCTGCCGCCGGATATTCGCCACGGCGTTTATAACGACATCGACTCCGCCCGCGTACTGATTGACGACGATACCTGCGCGGTGATTGTGGAACCTATCCAGGGTGAAGGCGGCGTGATCCCGGCCGCGCTTGAGTTTCTGCAAGAGCTGCGCGCGTTGTGCGATCGCCACCACGCGGCGCTGATTTTTGACGAGGTGCAGACCGGCGTAGGGCGCACCGGCGAGCTCTATGCCTATATGCACTACGGCGTCACGCCGGACCTGCTCACCACGGCGAAAGCGCTGGGCGGCGGATTCCCGATAGGCGCGCTGCTGGCGAGCGAAGCCTTTGCCAGCGTGATGACGGTGGGCACCCACGGTACAACCTACGGCGGCAATCCGTTAGCCTGTGCGGTCGCCGGCGAGGTGCTGTCGATTATCAACACCCTACAGGTGCTCAACGGCGTGAAGCAGCGCGAGCAGTGGTTTAAAGAGCGCTTGCAGGCCATTAACGCGCAGTTTGGGCTGTTTAAAGAGATTCGCGGCGTCGGTTTGCTGATTGGCTGCGCGCTACGCGATGAATATGCCGGTAAGGCCAAACAGATAAGCCTGTTGGCCGCCGAAGAAGGGCTGATGGTGCTGATTGCCGGGGCCAACGTGGTCCGTTTTGCCCCGGCGCTTATCGTCAAAGAAGAGGATGTGACCCTCGGTCTCAACCGCTTCGCTGCCGCCTGTGAACGTTTTGTCGCGGGAGAGTCATCATGATGATTATCCGTCCGGTTGGGGCCGGCGATCTGCCTGGCCTCTTAACCCTCGCAGGGGAAACGGGCGGCGGGCTGACCTCGCTGCCCGCCGATGAACAGACGCTGGCGGCGCGTATCGCCCGCTCGCAGGCGACCTGGCAGGGAACGTTGCCGCGCGGTGATCAGGGGTACGTTTTCGTGCTGGAAGATACCCGCAGCGGCGCGGTGGTGGGGGTGTGCGCCATCGAAGTGGCGGTGGGGATCAACGACCCCTGGTACAACTATCGGGTCGGAACGCTGGTGCATGCCTCGAAAGAGTTAAACGTCTACAACGCGCTGCCGACGCTGTTTTTGACCAACGATCATACCGGCAGCAGCGAGCTGTGCACGTTGTTCCTTGACCCGGCATGGCGCAAAGAGAGCAACGGTCATTTGCTGTCATCCTCGCGCTTCTTATTTATGGCTGCCTTTCGCGATCGCTTCAACCATAAGGTGGTGGCGGAAATGCGCGGCGTGATTGACGAACACGGCTACTCGCCGTTCTGGGAAAGCCTGGGAAAACGCTTCTTCTCGATGGAGTTCGCCCGCGCTGACTACCTGTGCGGTACCGGTCAGAAGGCGTTTATCGCCGAGCTGATGCCGAAACATCCGATCTACACCGATTTTCTCAGTGAAGAAGCCCGCGCGGTGATCGGGCAAGTTCATCCGCAAACCGCGCCGGCGCGAGCCGTGCTGGAGAAAGAAGGTTTCCGCTATCGCGATTATGTCGACATTTTTGACGGCGGCCCGACGCTGGAGTGTGAAATCGACCGGGTGCGCGCGGTGCGCAAAAGTCGCCTGGTGACGGTGACGGAAGGGGAAACCGGCGGCAGCGACCTGCCGCTGTGCGTGGTTGCGAATGAACAGTATCAGCACTATCGCGCCATGCTGGTGCACGCCGACCCGGCGGGCGAAACCCTGACGTTAAACGCTGAGCAGTTGGACGCCCTGAACTGTCATCCGGGCGATGCGGTTCGCCTGGTCCGCCTGTGCCCTGAGGAGAAGAAGATATGAGCCTATGGATTAATGGAAAATGGCTGATCGGCGAGGGGCCGCGCCGTCAGCGCGCCAATCCGGTCAGCGGTGAAACGGTATGGCAGGGTCACGATGCCAGCGCTCTGCAGGTGGAATCCGCCGTGGACGCGGCCCGGCACGCCTTTCCGGCCTGGGCGAAGCGCGCGTTCAGCGAACGTCAGCAACTTGTTGAAACGTTTGCCAGTCTGCTGGAGGCAAACAAAGCGGCGCTGACGGAAACCATCGCCCGCGAGACGGCGAAACCGCGTTGGGAAGCGGCGACCGAAGTGGCGGCGATGATCAATAAAATCGCTATTTCCGTGAAGGCTTATCACAGCCGGACCGGCGAAAGCCATGCCGATATGGCCGATGGCGCGGCGACGCTACGCCACCGGCCACACGGCGTGCTGGCGGTGTTCGGCCCCTATAATTTCCCCGGACATTTGCCGAACGGCCACATTGTTCCCGCGCTGTTGGCAGGAAATACGCTGGTGTTTAAGCCCAGCGAACTGGCGCCGGACTGCGCCCAGGCCGTAGTGAAGCTATGGGAACAGGCGGGGCTGCCGCCGGGGGTACTCAATCTTGTGCAGGGCGGTCGTGAGACCGGCGAAGCGCTGAGCGTCCAGCCGGGTATTGACGGCGTGTTGTTTACCGGCAGTTCGGCGACTGGCTTCCATCTGCATCGTCAACTTGCCGGGCAGCCGCAAAAAATGCTGGCGTTGGAGATGGGCGGTAACAACCCGCTGATCGTTGATGAACCCACGGATATCGATGCCGCCGTACACCTGACCATTCAATCGGCGTTTATTACCGCCGGGCAGCGCTGTACCTGCGCGCGTCGGCTGCTGGTCAAGCGCGGCGCGCTGGGTGATGCCTTTTTACAGCGGCTGGTGGAGGTTAGCGGGCGTATTATTCCCGCGGCCTGGGATGCCGAGCCGCAGCCGTTTATTGGCGGACTGATCTCAGCGCAGGCGGCAGAGCGCGTACACCAGGCCTGGCAGATGCAGGTAGAACATGGCGGTGTGACATTGCTGACGCCGCGTTTGTTACAGCCGGGTACCTCGCTGCTGACGCCGGGTATTGTTGAGCTGAGCGAAGCACATGATATCGCCGATGAAGAGGTGTTCGGGCCGTTACTGGGCGTCTGGCGCTATGATGATTTCGACCAGGCTATCGCGCTGGCCAACGCGACGCGCTATGGGCTCTCCTGCGGGCTGATTTCACCGGAACGGGATAAATTTGAGCGCCTGCTGCTGGAAGCGCGGGCCGGTATCGTGAACTGGAATAAACCGCTCACCGGAGCGGCCAGCACCGCGCCGTTTGGTGGCATCGGCGCGTCCGGCAACCATCGTCCGGGAGCCTGGTATGCCGCCGATTATTGTGCGTGGCCGATGGCCAGCCTTGAAGCGCCGACGGCGACCTTGCCGGCGACGCTCAACCCAGGGCTGGATTTCCAGCGCGAGGTGCCATCATGAACGCCTGGGAGGTGAATTTTGACGGTCTGCCGGGGCTAACGCACCACTACGCCGGGCTGTCGTTTGGTAATGAGGCTTCAACACGCAACCAGTATCAGATTTCAAACCCGCAGCGAGCGGCGAAGCAGGGGCTGCTGAAAATGAAGGCGCTGGCGGATGCCGGTTTCCCGCAAGGCGTGATCCCACCGCAGGAGCGGCCGAACGTGGCGCTTCTGCGCCAGCTTGGTTTTAGCGGCCGCGATGAGCAGGTGGTCGCGAAGGCCGCCGCACAGGCACCGGAACTGTTGAGCGCGGCCAGTTCGGCGTCGGCAATGTGGGTCGCGAACGCGGCGACGGTATGCCCCTCGGCGGATGCCTTAGATGGCAAGGTGCACCTGACGGTCGCCAACCTCAGTAGCCTGCTGCACCGCGCCAGCGAGGCGCCGACGACTCAGGCCGTGCTGCAGGCCATATTTGCACATCCGGCGCACTTTGCCGTACATGGTCCGCTGCCATCGGTGGCGGCGCTGGGCGATGAAGGGGCGGCGAACCATAACCGGCTGGGGCGTGACTATGGGCAGCCGGGGACGCAGCTGTTTATCTACGGTCGTGATTCGCTGAACGCCAGTCAGCCGCAGCGTTATCCGGCGCGACAAACGCGAGCCGCCAGTGAGGCGGTGGCGCGTCTCAATCAGCTTAACCCTAACCAGGTGATTTTTGCCCAGCAAAATCCGCAGGTGATTGATCAGGGCGTGTTCCACAACGATGTGATCGCGGTCAGTAACCGGCAGGTGCTGTTTTGCCACGAGCAGGCGTTTGTCGATCAGCCCGCGTTGCTGCGCCAGCTGGCACTGAAAGTACCGAATTTCATGCCGATTGAGGTTCCCTCCTCGAAAGTGACGGTTGCCGAAGCGGTGGCAACGTATCTGTTTAACAGCCAACTGCTCAGCAAACCCGACGGCAGCATGCTGCTGGTGCTGCCCGGCGAAGCGCAGGAGCATCCGCGCGTCTGGCGTTATCTCAACGCGCTGCTGGCGCAGGATAATCCGATTGACGAACTGAGGGTGTTCGACCTGCACGAAAGCATGGCCAATGGCGGTGGGCCTGCGTGCCTGCGTCTGCGGGTGGTGCTGACTGACGATGAGCGCAGGGCGGTGAATCCGGCGGTGATGATGAACGATACGCTATTTGCCACGCTCAATGACTGGGTTGACTGTTATTACCGCGATCGGCTGACGCAGGCCGATCTCGCCGACCCGCAGTTGCTGGTGGAAGGGCGCGAAGCGCTGGACAGATTAACCCAGATTTTACAGTTGGGATCGATCTACCCTTTTCAGCGCTAAGGAGGCGGCATGAAACAATTTCTGGCGCTAACGCTGGCGGGGAGGCTGCCGCCGCAGCCGGAGGGCGAAACGGCCAACTTTCGCTGGGAGTGGCGTGAAGCCGGCGTGCTACAGCTGACGCCGCATCAAAGTTGCTCGCAGGCGATGGTGCTGTCGGCGGGGATCCACGGCAATGAGACCGCGCCGGTTGAAATCCTCGATAATCTACTGACCGCATTAATCAGCGGCAAACAGGCTTTGCGCTGGCATTTGCTGGTGGTATTGGGTAACCCGCCAGCGCTACGTGATAACAAACGCTACCTGCATAGCGATCTCAACCGGATGTTTGGCGCCCGTTGGCGGCATTTCCCGGTGAGTGATGAAACCGTACGCGCCGCCAGCCTAGAGCAAACCGTAGCGGCGTTTTATCAGCGCTGTCCGGCTGAGACGCGCTGGCATCTTGATATGCATACCGCCATTCGCGGTTCTCATCACCCGCGTTTTGGCGTATTGCCGATGCGAGAGACCCCGTGGGACGCGGATTTTTTACGCTGGCTGGGCTCGGCGGGGCTGCAGGCGCTGGTGTTTCATCAGGCGCCGGGGGGAACGTTTACCCATTTTACCTGCGAAACGTTTGACGTGCTGTCCTGCACGCTGGAACTGGGTAAGGCACGACCTTTCGGACAAAACGATCTTAGCCAGTTCGCGCTGGTTGAACGACAGCTGGCGAACTTGCTGGCGGGGGAATCTGGCGGTGGCGCAGCGGCAACGCCGCTTTACTACCGGGTGGTGCAGCAGATTACCCGCCGCAGCGCGGACTTCCGGCTGCATATGTCCGCACAGACGCTGAACTTCACGCCTTTCGCCAAGGGGACACTGTTGGCGGAAGACGGTGATACGCGCTACGTGGTGGAATCGGCCTGTGAGTATGTCTTGTTCCCCAACCCGGACGTGGCGTTGGGGTTGCGTGCTGGCCTGATGTTAGAACGTTGCCCGCCTGCTATATAGCGAAAAAAGCCGCACCGCATTGTGTTGCGGCTTTTTATTTTGGCGTTCTGATGGTATTACGGATTATTCCTGGAATATTGCTTTATTAA
>NZ_JANEWH010000043.1:0-35881 GCF_028069715.1 Kluyvera sp. Awk 3
ATAATCAGTAATATCTTTTTATCTCACCAATAATAAGAAAAAAAGCTTGCAGCCGCTGCGGCGGTACCCGTAGTATCGAAAACAAGCACAATGAATAAATAATAAAAACGACCTCATCCCTCTACATTTCTTTCCCGTTTGGATACCCAATAATTCGCCCATTAACGTTCGCGTTATTCTCGATATATATGAGTACTATGACTAAAGACACCGTAATATCTCGTCCTCAATGGACGAAAAAGGACACCATCTGGATGATGGGTGTGTATGGCGCTACCGTCGGAGCAGGCACGCTTTTCCTGCCGGTAGAAATCGGCACGCGCGGTCCGCTCGTCTTTATTCTCCTGCTTCTACTCGGTTTCCCGCTATCGTTAGTGCCGCACGTGCTGATTTGCCGCGTTTTTATGCGCGATAATGCCGGGCAAACGCAAAACGACCGCACACTGCCGCTCTTCGGCTCTTTCTTCGGCGCCAAAGGCCGCCAGGCAATGAAGCTGTTTTTCTGCGTTGCACACTATCCTGTGACGTTGGTGTACGCCGTTTCGCTTATTAATGCCCTCAGCCATTTCCTTAACGAACGTCTGCATTTCGCCGGCTTCAACCGCGCCTCTCTGACGCTGGTCGTGCTCGCGATTTTGCATCTCGTGCTGAGTAAAGGCCGCGATAAAGTCGTCAGTACCATGAGCGCACTGGCGTTACCGTTCGCCATCGCCATCATTGTGGTGGCCGCTTCGCAAATCCCGGCATGGGATATCAGCAACATCACCCACGCCTGGCAGTTGACTCACGCCACCTCGGTAGGCAATTCACTGAAAGATTTGTGGCTGACGCTGCCGCTGATCGCCTTTTCACTCTGCTCCGCGCCGCTGATTCCCGCGTTGGCCTCCTGGTATCGCGAACCGGGCAACGGTGGGGAAACCCAATCCGTTCGCGTGATTCGTCGCGCCTATGGTCTGATATTCTTCAGCATTATTTTCTTCGTACTGAGCTGCATTTTGAGCACCCCGCGCGAAACCTTTGAAATGGCCAAAGCGCAAAACCTCAACGTGCTGTCGGTTATCGGCGGTAATGACGGTATGAATGTGATGATCTATCTGGCACCGCTGATTGCGATTCTGGGAATGACCAAATCATTTTTAGGTATTTCAATGCCGGTGGCCGAGACATTTAACGTCTTGGCAACGGACCTGTTGGGTATTAAACGGACCAGCCATATTAAGCAGATTAAATTAATGATTTCGGTCTTAATGTTTATCGTCACATCGGTGGTGGTTTATATTAACCCGGATGTCATTAATATGATCGAAACACTTTGTGGCCCGTTAATTGCCATTTTCCTGTTCATTATTCCAACCTGGTTAATCTTCACCCGAGCTGCGCTGAAACCGATGCGCGGTGTGGTCTCAATCATGGTGATGATCAGCGGCATTCTGACAGTATCCGCGCTGCTATACGGGATGTTCTGAAAACAAGCTGACTCAAGGGTGGCATAGTGGCCTATGCCACCCTCACGCATTAACGATAAACGTACATCCCGCCTTCCTTTCCCCGGCTAAACAGCACCTGCCAGAGTTCAATATCGCGGGCGCGAAATGCGCCGGCACAGGCACACAGGTAGTAGTTAAACATCCGACGGAAACGCGGCGTATAACGTAGGGCCAGTTCGGGCCAGGCGTCGTTAAAACGTTGATGCCATGCCATCAAAGTTTTGTCGTAATCACTGCCAAAGTTGTGCCAGTCCTCCATGATCAGCCTTTTTTCGCTCACGCTGGCGATCTGACGAATCGAAGGCAGACAGCCGTTCGGGAAAATGTACTTGTTGATCCATGGGTCGACGTTTACACCACTTTCATTGCTGCCAATGGTATGCAACAAAAACAGCCCCTCTTTCTTCAGGCAGCGGTCAACTACGCTAAAGTAGGTGTCATAGTTTTTCGGCCCGACGTGCTCGAACATCCCCACAGACACAATGCGATCGTACGTTCTATCCAGGTCGCGATAATCCTGAAGCAGAATCGTGACGTCTAAACCTTCACCGCGCTGCTGGGCCATTTTCTGCTGCTCTTGCGAGATGGTCACGCCATCAACGCTAACGCCATAGTGTTGCGCGGCGTAGGCTGCCAGCCCTCCCCAGCCGCAGCCAATATCCAGCAGACGCATACCTGGCTTGAGCTGTAATTTTTCACAAATCATCTTCAGCTTGGCATTTTGCGCCTGCTCAAGCGTCTCCGCTTCTCGCCAGTAAGCGCAGGAGTATTGCATGTGGGGATCAAGCATGCGGGCGAAGAGATCGTTGCCAATATCGTAGTGTTCTTTGCCAACAATCCAGGAACGTCGACGCGTCTGGAGATTAAATAATCGTGCACCGGCAATGCGCAGAATATCTTTCAGGTTTCCCGGCATCTGTTTATCCAGTTTGCCTTTGAGAATTTTATAGAACAACACATCCAGTCGGTCGCAATCCCACCAACCATCCATATAACTTTCGCCAAAACCGAGAGAACCTTGCTGAAAAACACGCTTAAAAAAATCAGCATGATGAACCTGAATATCCCAGGGGCGCGAACCGTTAATCTTAATATCCGCCTGCTGAAGCAGTTCTTTAGCCATTCGCGACCAATTATCATTCAATTCTTCAACATTTATTACGTCAGAGCAAACCGTCGCCATAATCCTAATCCGTCATCAAGTCATTTTATTCTGCGTGAGATTATCATTGATAACACGATGGTATGTATTATGATGTCAGGACATTATTTATCGAGTAGACGCCATTATGGTCGACAAGCGCCCCCCTTTTTCCAGCATACAGCCTAAGAAGTGGTTTTCATCGCAGGATGATTCGATGAAAGAGCTGCCGCAGTCGGTTTATTTTCGCTCATATGTGCTTGAAGCCAATAATCATGTTGCCGACCACAGCCATGTCTTCACCCAATTCCATTTTGCCCGTACCGGTAGTATGCGCATCGACGTGGCGGGAAAATGTTGGGTGATACCGGCGCATTATGGAATCTGGATCCCACACAACATCACGCATGCGGTATGGGCGCTGGATGATGTGTACCTGGAGAGCGTGGATGTTGAACCGGCATTTTTACCCGAGCCGATCAACGAGTGTAAAATGGTGGCAATCAGCGATTTTGCTCGCGAATTCATTCATTATGCCACCACAAACACGCCAGAACGCTATGACATTTCCGGTAAAGAGGGTCAACTGGTGAGCGTGCTGCTGGATGTTCTTTTGCAGCTTCCGGAGGTGGAGTTGATGTTACCGTGGCCGCATGATGATGCTCTGATAAAGGTATGCAGAACGATTCAGGAATCACCAGGACTGGAACATTCAATGGAATATTGGGCCGATCATCTGGGCATGTCGGCCCGTACTTTTTCCCGTCATTTTAAAAAAGAGACCGGTCTACCTTTTAGCGCGTGGAAACAGAAAATGCGTATTCTGGAGTCGGTCATGCTGCTGAAGAAAAACAAAAATGTCACCGCCGTAGCGTTAGAGGTGGGTTATTCGAGCACGGCTGCATTTAGTTATGCTTTCCGCCAGGCTTTGGGCGTTCCTCCTTCCAGTTATTAATGGATAGGTTTGCTTCTGGGATTATATTTATAGATAAACGCGCTCGATCTTCCGGTGAGCAGCTGGACTTCTTTAATGCTATATCCTTGCTGTAGCAACTGCTGAATTCTAATTTTATCGCGCTCAATATTTTGCTTCTTTTCGTTTCCTGTGAGCGCTACAGCAGGTGATTTTATTTGCAAATGTAAACTGCAGAGATCTATTTTTTCCGCTGCCAGTCGGCACTGGGTTTTATCAGCGTCAAAATGTGTAGAGACTTCCCGCCAGATACGTAGAGCACGGCGGTAAAAACCTTTCGTTTCGTTAAGTTGGGCGAGCACAATGAGTGCATTAACTTCTGCGGACATAATCAAAGACCCAGTAATGAATGAACAGTACGCGTATGCGCTATGGCTGACTTCATTTGTATGATAAATACAAATTCCCCGTACTGTCTACGGACAACCTGCTCTTTTTACATACTGATTTTTCATACTTTCCATGCCTGAATGGCATCGTTGCGGTACCAGACAGTAGAAAATTGGCCCAATTTCATCGAAAACTGGCTTTCAGCCAATGGCGAGATTTTGCCGCTGCCGCATACTGTCTTCAGTGACCCCAACACAGGATTTTGACGATGGACATCATGCAAATACGCAATGCGACTCAGTTGATCGCTTATGCGGGTAAACGTTTCCTTATTGACCCAATGCTGGCGGCAAAAGGCGCCTATCCTGGCTTTGCAGGCAGCGCACGCGCTCACCTTCGTAACCCGATGGTTGAATTGCCAGTCCCCATCGAGCGCCTGCTGGATGTGGACGCCATCATCGTGACACATACCCATCCCGACCATTGGGACGACGCTGCGGCGGCTTTGATTCCGAAATCTATGCTGATTTATGTACAGAATGCCAGCGACGAGGCCATGCTCCGCGCTCAGGGGTTTACCCAATTACGCCAGCTTTCCGACACCAGCCGCTATGGCGATATCATGTTGACCAAAACCCACGGTCAACATGGTTCTGACGCCGCCTATGCGATTCCTGAGCTGGCTCAGCGTTTGGGGGAAGCCTGCGGTGTGGTATTCCAGCATCCTGATGAAAAAACGCTCTATCTGCTCGGAGATTCAATCTGGACCAAAGGTATCGAAGAGAACCTGCGCCAGTATCAGCCCGATGTGCTTATCATGAATACCGGTTGGGCACACCTGCTGGGTTTTGGCCCCATCATCTTTGGAATGGAAGATGTCCTCAAAGCCCACAGCCTGTTACCGCAAGCGCAGATCGTCGCCACCCATATGGAGGCACTCAATCACTGTCTTGTTACGCGCAGCGCCTTACTGGACTATGCGCGCGATAATCAGATTGAAGCCTTCGTCAGTGCCCCGGCCGATGGTGACACTGTCACCTATTAACAAGAGAAAAACGCTATGACCACCACCTCGGTTGCTATCGTCGCCAGCGAAGGCTTCAGCACATTTCATTTTTCGGTTCCGCTGATTCTGTTTGGCGATAGCGTCAGCAGCGAAAAGCGTTTCACACGCTATATTTGCGCAGAAACGCCTGGCATGGTCTGGTCTAAGGAGGGCACGGCGGTCATCGCTGATGCTGATTTTTCTACCCTTGCGCAATGCGAGATTGTCATTGTTCCCTTCTGGCGGGATGTGGATGAAAAACCCTCACCCGCGCTGCTCGCTGCACTGGTCGCCGCGCGTCAAAATGGCGCTACGCTGGTCGGTCTGTGCCTCGGCACCTTCGCATTGGCTTATGCGGGGTTACTGGACCATCATCGCGCCGTGACCCACTGGGAGTTTGAAAACGCGTTTCTGCGCTTATTTCCCGACGTGAGGCTCGACGTCAACGTGCTTTATACGGACGATGACGGTCTTATCACCTCCGCCGGTACCGCCGCGGCGCTGGACTGCTGTCTGTACGTTATCCGTCAGCGTTTTGGCACAAAAGTAGCCAACCAGATAGCCCGACGGATGGTCACGCCGCCCCATCGGGAAGGCGGCCAGACGCAGTACATTGAGCAAGCGCTGCCGCAACGGAGCTACGACAAACGCATCAATAATCTGCTGGATTTCTTACAGCAGAATCTCGAGACACCGCTCAGTATTGATCTGCTGGCCGAACGCGCGGCAATGAGTCGTCGCTCCTTGACCCGCCATTTCCAGAAGGCCATGGGGATGTCGATTGGGGAATGGGTGACGACAGAGCGACTGCGGCGAAGCCAACGACTGCTGGAGAGCAGCCAGCTGTCCATTGAGCAGGTTGCGGAACGTGCGGGCTTTCAGTCATCTATCACGTTTCGTCAGACCTTTCGTGAAAAAATGGGCGTCAGTCCCGGCGAGTGGCGTAAGACGTTTCAGGGATGAAGCGCCCGATGTTATCCACAGAAACGGTGCACAACCTTGTGGGTAAATAGCCTAAAAGCCGTTGATTATTGGCATGTTCATACATTGTACAAGGGCGCAACAGGTATCGCGCCCGGAAGGACGGTTTCGCTCTACTCGCTTTACTCGCTTTACTCGCTTTAGCTTACCAGCTAAAGGAACGAACCAGCGACAGGTCCCAGGCAGTCGCAAACAGTGAAATGAACAGAATGATGTTAACGGCAGTCTCGATACGCCTTTCCATTTTGATTCTCCTTATGTCACTGCAACCATTAAACATGGAAAACCTTAATGATTTATTCTGTGTATTCGGTTTAAAGCCTAACACAATATCGTACATAATCATCCGCAGCGATGAATTCATCATAAAGCTTACGGGCAGGATTATGAATACGAGTATGCCAGTAGAAACGTGACCACCCCTGCTCTTTGGCCTCATTTAGCACGAAATGCATCAGCTGGCGTGCAATTCCCTGGCCGCGGTACGCCGGCTCAACGAACAAGTCTTCCAGATAGCAGATGGGTGAACTTACCCAGGTTCCTTCGTGCAGAACACAGAGCGCGAATGCCGCCACACGTCCATCCACCACGGCAACCCGGCCAAAAATTGGCGATTCAGGGCTCAGTATCCGCTGCCAGGTATGCTCGGTGATCTCATCGGCAAGGCTGCTGCCATAAAAGTCGTTATATCCTTTCCACAGCGCTAACCACTGAGCTTTATCTTCTGCCTGAATGGGACGGTTCACAACGTTCACGTGTCACCTCTTAGCTGAGCTGATAGTACTTATCGACGGTAAGGCGCGCAGGTATCTCTGTGGCATCGTTCATTTGCAGCAGGTCGATCTCGATGGCATTGCAGATGGCATCCAGCGGTAAGTCATTATTTTCCATACCGAAGGGTTCTTCAAGCTCTTCTGCTAACGTATCCAGCGAGATAAAGGTATACGAAATCAGCACCGAGACAAACGGCGTCATATAGTGCAAATCAACCACCAGAGCAAACGGCAGCATGATGCAGAACAGATACACCGTACGGTGAAGAATCAACGAATAGGCGAAGGGTACGGGCGTGTTGGCAATACGCTCGCAGCCCGCCAGCACGATAGACATATCGTTAAGACGGATATTCAGACTGTGGAACAGAATATCCGACAACTCACCCGCCCGACGACGTTCCGCCAGCCACTCACCCATGATCAACAGAATTCGGTTCGCCGGAGACTGTGCGGCCAGCACCTGGTTAAGATGCGGCTCGCTAAGATACTTTGCCAGCACGGCACGTGTCGGCTGACGGCGTAGAGTCAGACGAAGACAATGGGCAAAGGCAATCTGCAAACCTACAAATTCACTGACATGCGGATCGTCATGCAGCGTATTTTTGACCTCGCGAAGCAAAGAGCGTGAGGCGATCATCAGTTGGCCCCATAGTTGCCTCGCCTCGACGTAGCGTGAATAGCAGGCGTTATTGCGAAAACCCAGAAAGATTGCAATGGCCACGCCGAGAATACTGAACGGCGCGACGGTCAATTTCACGCCAAGCGACGAATACCACGGCAAAATGAGGATCACCACAATCGACAACAGAAAGTTGAGCAGTAAACGCGAGAAAATTTTTGGCAGTACCGAGCCGTGCCAAACGAAAATGCGAGCCAGCCAGTGCTGGTGTGGACGAACGATCATTTTTATATCAATCAGGTTAATAAGTTGTGTATTAAACGTGATCTTCATCATGTATTCAAGCGATGATCAGGCGGTAATGATATGCTTTGCGGCGCTCCTTCTTACTGACAGACCCTTTTGCTCGATGTTTCATGAGGATAATAAGCGAATAAAAAATGTATGTTGTAACTAATAAAACAGACTGGCAACGATGCATCGCCCTCTTTGCGTTTGGTCACACAACAAACAAAAAACCCGGCCAGTGCCGGGTTTAAAGCTGCGATCAGGCCGTGATTAGCATAGCGGCTGTACCGCTTTACGCATGCCCTGAGTCAGAATAGCATCGAGGTCAGCTGCGACTTGTTCGACCAATCCAGAAACTTGTGTAAGATCTTGTTCCCAGTGCTCGCTGACAGACAGTACCGCGCTGACCAGATCGGTGGTGCTAATCTGTTGGTCGCGATGTTGCGCCCACAGCTGCTGGTAACGTTCAATCCAGTGCGCATCATCCTGCACCGGATAAGCTTCACCGTTACGTTCTGCGCGATAGAAGGCAATCAGAGCTGCCAACGCAAAAGTCAGACGCGCAGGCAATTTACCGCTCGCCTTCTGCCCTGCCAGCAGCTGCGGCAGAATACGGGTACGGAATTTCGTCATACCGTTCAGCGCAATAGACAGCAGTTGGTGCTTGATATACGGGTTACGGAAACGACCAGTTACTGCACTCGCAAACGACTCCAGCTCGTCTTTCGGCAGGTCCAGCACCGGGATGATTTCCTGGTGAATCGCTTTCTCAACGAATGCGCAGATTTCCGCATCGTTCATCGCTTCACCCACGGTATCAATACCTGCCTGGAAAGCTACCGGCACCAGCGCGGTGTGCGCACCGTTCAGAATCGCAACTTTACGTTCTTTATACGGCTTGATGTCGTCAACAATCAGCACGTTCAGCGCCAGTTTATCCAGACGCAGTTCGCTGGCCAGCGATTTTGGCCCCTGAATCACGAACAGGTAGAAGTGCTCAGCGGTATCGAGGAAACCGTCTTTATAACCCAGTTCCGCTTCCAGTTGAGCGGCTTCATCACGCGGATAACCGGTCACGATACGGTCAACGAGGGTTGAGCAGAAGGCGTTAGACTCATTCAGCCAGGTCATGAATTCTGCCGGCAGCGCCCACTCCTGCGCGTAACGAACCACCAGCTCGTGCAGAGCTTCACCGTTATAATCAATCAGTTCGCAAGGAATGATCACCCAACCTTTATCCGCCGCACCGTTGAAGTGGCTGAAGCGCTCGAACAGCAGACGCGTCAGTTTTGCCGGGTAGCTAACCGCCGGTGCGTCGTCAAACTTATCGCCTGCGTGATAGCTAATACCCGCTTCGGTGGTGTTAGAAAACACAAAACGCATGTCCGGATTATGAGCCAGCTTGAGGAATTCTTCGTAATCGCTATAGGCGCTGATTTCACGGTTTACGGAACGGATCAGACGTGCATCGCTCACCGCTTCACCCTTCTCATTCAGACCGCGAATAATCGTGGTGTACAGGCCATCCTGAGTACTCAGTGAAGGCGGGAAGTCGCTGGCGATCGGACGAACGATAACCACGCCTGAATTCAGGTCGGTTTTTTCGTTCAGCAGGTCAATCTGCCAGTCAACAAACGCGCGCAGGAAGTTTCCTTCGCCAAACTGGATAATACGTTCAGGGTATTGGGCACCGGGGAAATCATGGCGGTTAAGTGTTTTCACAATGGGTTCCTTTCTGGATTAGTCATACAGCCTGCTCAATTGGTCTAATAACTTATCAGATTTTCCGCTTATGAAACCCTGTTTTGATCAAAACTGCGAGAATAAATAGTGAGTCTATAAAAATTTGTAAAAAATCGAGGTCGCCGTCAGCGTACCGTCTGGCATAAGGGCATAGCGCGGCACTTCGCCCACTTTCTGCCATCCGCAGCGCTGATAGAAGTTTTCCGCCCCGCTGCCAGTGGCAGTATCCAGCACCAGCACGTTTTTCCCCGCATCAACCGCAACCGCTTCCAGGCGCTGCATCAACGCTCGCGCAATGCCGCCGCGACGGGCGCGTTCGTGTACTAACAGTTTTGCCACGTCGGCACGATGCGGTTGGTTTTCTGGCTGATCGATAATCAGCTGAACGGTACCGACAATCGTCTGGTCGACATCTTTGGCCACGAGAACCACGCGTTCGTCGCGCCCAACGCTGGCGGCAGTTCGCCGCCAGAATGCCAGCGCGGTATCGTGATGAAAAGGCAGCATAAAGCTAACCGATGCGCCGCCGTTGACGCAGTTGGTCAGGACGTCAGACAGCGGCTCAAGATGGGAGAGAATCTCCGCTTCAGAAAAGGTATGCAGCGTAAATGATGCGTTCATGATGGCCTCCTGGAAAATGAGGTTATCACTATTACGTTAACTTCTTGATAACACAATAGGTCTTATCATCGCAGTTTCTTATGATGCGCTAATGCGCAAAAATCTGGTTCTTACCGCGACGTTTTGCCTCATACAGCGCGCTGTCCGCCGCCTGTAGCCAGTCAGAGACTTCCAGCATCTCCGGCAGCGCGTCGGCAATCCCAATGCTTAGCGTGAGCGTCTGGCGATGATCCGGACGCTCCGTCACCACCGCGGTAGCGTCCATAATTCGCTGGGCGATTGAGCGCCCTTCTTCAAGCGTGGTATCCGGGAGCAGGATAACAAATTCATCGCCGCCCAGACGTGCGGGAGTATCCGTTGGCCGGGTCGCCATCTGCAAAATTTGCGACACGGTTTTGAGCATCACGTCGCCCACCTTATGGCCGTAGCGATCGTTAATCTCTTTGAAATTGTCGACGTCGATAAACATCAGCAGCGAATGGCCGCAGTCCCGTTGCAATCGAATCAATTCCCATGAAATACGCTGCTCCAGCAGACGACGATTGGCGATATCCAGCAGCGGGTCGAGCATCGCAATACGTTCCAGTTCCTGGCTCTTCAGCCGCAGCTTGACGGCAATGCTATCGGTAAGCAGACTCAGTGCCAGAACATATAAGGAAATCAGTGGCAGCGTCGCCAGCATCGTGCGTTGACTTACCGCGCCATAAAATGGCATACCGATCACTACCCAGCTGATCGCAAATCCCGCCAGCATGGCCAGCGCGGCTTTACGCATCAACATTTGTCCCCCCGCAGAGAGCCTGTCAGTCAGCAGGATCGTGGCAATCGCGACTGATGGCAGCGGATTCATCGCCATCATCGCTATCCAGAAGCCACCCACTCCGGCATCCCATAACAGGTTCTGTTGTTCAACCTCACGGGGTATTGGCGCGAGCATGGCACGCAGATAAGCTACGGTGGGCCAGACAAAGGCGTTCAACGCCAGTAAGATCTTCAGGTATTCAGGTCGATGAAGTTCGGCAAGAACGGAGAAAATAGGCAGAAAACAGAGGAAGGTGCCGAGCATCCGCATCAGAAACATCCGTCTGACAAACCGGGTTCCCGCTCCCCCATTGTTCGCAATAAGTTTGTCAAAACTCTTCATAACACAATTTATTCCGATGCGATGCCAGCCGTATCATATTGAGGGCGGCATGTCGAAACAAGCTATCAAAATAGATAGCTTTTCAGAATAAACTTAAGCGTGTTAGCGTTCGTTACGGTTCATCTGGATGACCAGCCAGTGGTGAATAACACCCACAATATAGCGCTGTTGATCCGCACTCAGCGCCTGCCCCTGCGGGATATGGTGCCATTTTTCCAGGCAGCCGCGACAGCAGGTAGCGGTGGCGTGCTGAGCAATAAACACCGGGTGACCACGCATCGGTGTCTGTTTACCGTCGTTCTTCGGCTGTGCGGGCGCCAGACGCCCGGCGATAAAATCGGCCGCATGGCTATCGATAATCTCCGGACCTTTATCAATACAGTACTGCCGCTCTTTTGCGCCAAGGCGGAAGCGGCTGCGGAACGTTGAACGCTGCAGCCGCGCAAACAAACTGTCGAGAGTATCCATCAGTAAACTGAACGTCCTATCTGCTGCGTCAGCGCCTCCAGGGCTGCCACGCCGGCCAGGGAGTTACCCGCGTCATCCAGTTCCGGGCTCCAGACAGCTATCGCCATTTCGTGCGGTACGATAGCAACCACGCCGCCGCCCACGCCAGATTTCGCTGGCAGCCCTACTCGCCAGGCGAATTCGCCAGCGTTCTGGTACATGCCGCTGGTCGCCATCAATGCATTAACCTGCCGCGTCTGCATGGGGGTGATCACCGGCGTGTCGAGATGCAGCGCCTGCCCCTGGTTGGCAAGAAACAGAAAAGTCCTCGCCAGCTCTACGCAGTTCATCTCAAGCGCACAGTAATGGAAGTAATTTTGCAGCACGGTCGCCACGTCGTGATGGAAGTTACCAAAGGATTTCATTAGCCAGGCGATCGCCGCATTCCGCGCCGAATGTTCAAACTCCGAGCGCGCGACCTGCGCGTCATAACCAATGTTCGACACGCCGCTCAGCTTACGTACGATCTCCAGCATCCGCTGGCGCGGTGCGCTGAGTCGCCCTTGCAGCATATCGCAGACCACCAGCGCGCCAGCGTTAATAAACGGGTTACGTGGAATACCCTGTTCAATTTCCAGCTGTAAAAGAGAGTTAAACGGCTGCCCGGAAGGATCTTTACCCACCCGCGACCAGATCTCCTCGGCCTGATAGTGATTCATCGCCACGACCAGACTGAGGACTTTGGAAATTGATTGAATGGAGAATCGCTCGTTGGCGTCGCCAGCGCTAAAGTGCTGCCCATCGACGGTACTGATCGCGATCCCCAGTTTTTTGCCGCTTACGCAGGCCAATGCCGGAATATAGTCCGCCACTTTCCCCTGCCCAATCAGCGGCCTGACGTCGTCGAGGATCGACGCCAGCATGGCATTATTGATAACCGTAGCCACTTACCACTCCTTGCCCACAGGCTATTTTCGGCCAGGGAGTATAGCAGAGCGTAAGGGCTACGTCGTTTCGCTTATCGACGATCTTTCCATACCGTTTGAACGTTACAGAATTCGCGCAGGCCAAAATGCGACAACTCACGACCAAAGCCGCTCTTTTTCACGCCGCCGAAGGCCACGCGCGCATCGCTGGCACTGTAGCCGTTGATAAACACGCCCCCGCACTCCAGCTCGTCGGCAAAACGCTGCGCCTGTATCGGGTCCTCGGTAAAGACCGTTGCCGACAGACCAAACTCACTGTCGTTCGCCAGCGCCAGCGCGTGATCGGCATCGCGTGCGACGGTGATCGCGGCCACCGGGCCAAACATCTCCTGACGGAAGGCGGTCATCGTCGGCGCCACATTAGCCAGCACGGTGGCCGGATAATAGTTGCCTTCACTGTTGGGCAGCTCGCCGCCCAACAAGAGGGTCGCCCCTTCGTTAATCGTCGCCATCACCTGACCATGCAGCTCATCACGCAGATCGAAACGGGCCATTGGGCCGAGATAATTTGCTTCATCCCGCGGGTCGCCCATTTTCAGCGCCGCGACGGCAGCAACAAACTTGTCGGTGAACTGCTCGGCAATGCTCGCTTCCAGGATAAAACGCTTAGCCGCCGCACAGACCTGTCCGGTATTCTGATAGCGGCCAATCACCGCCGCTTGCACCGCTGTATCGATGTCCGCATCGTTCAGTACGATGAACGGATCGGAACCGCCCAGTTCCAGTACGCACTTTTTCAGCGCGGCACCCGCCTGCGCACCAATCGCCTTACCCGCACGCACGCTGCCGGTAACAGTGACAGCGGCAATCCGCGGATCGTTAATGATTTGGGAAACACCGTCATTCGTCGCATTCACCCAATTAAAGACGCCTGCCGGAACGCCCGCTTGCGCAACGATATCACCAATCAGCGCCGCACAGCCCATGACGTTCGGCGCGTGTTTCAGTAGATAACTGTTCCCCGCCAGCATAATCGGCACCGCGCCGCGCAGAACCTGCCACAGCGGGAAGTTCCATGGCATCACCGCCAGCACCGGCCCCAACGGACGGTACTCGATAACCGCCTGATGGTTTTCCACCTGGGTTGCTTCGGTTGCCAGCATCGCCGGGCCATGTTCGGCATACCAATCGCACAGATGGGCAGATTTTGCCACTTCACCGCGCGCCTGATTAATGGGTTTACCCATTTCGCGGGTGATGCAGTGCGCCATCTCTTCAGCCCGCTCGCGCAGAACGCGGCCAATGGCGCGCAGGGCATCGGCACGCTGCGCAATGGACGTTTTGCGCCACTGACGGAAAGCGTTATCGGCCAGGCTAATCGCCAGATCCACGTCAGTAGAGGACGCCCACGGCAGCGCGGAGAGTGTTTCGCCGTTGGCCGGGTTAACGGAGACGGCATGGGTTGCAGGTGAAGTCATCTTTTTCTCTCTGATTGATTGCGTCATGGTGACATCCTCACCTATTCTTCCGTTTATGAAAACTGAATAATATTAACCGAACCATTCACGATATGAGAAAGCCATGGATTTAACTCAACTGGAGATGTTTAACGCCGTCGCCCAAACCGGCAGCATTACTCACGCCGCGCAGAAGGTGCACCGCGTGCCGTCTAATCTGACCACTCGCATTCGCCAGCTGGAAGCCGACCTTGGCGTTGATTTATTCATTCGTGAGAACCAGCGTCTGCGCCTGTCGCCAGCGGGGCACAGCTTTCTGCGCTACAGTCAGCAAATTCTCGCGCTGGTCGATGAGGCCAGAATGGTTGTCGCTGGCGATGAGCCTCAAGGGCTGTTTGCACTCGGTGCGCTGGAAAGCACCGCCGCCGTGCGCATTCCGCAGACGCTGGCGTCCTATAACCGCCGCTACCCGCGGATCCAGTTTGATCTGGCCACCGGCCCATCCGGTACCATGATCGACGGCGTACTGGAAGGTACACTGAGCGCCGCTTTTGTCGATGGTCCGGTGATGCATCCTGGCCTCGACGGTATGCCGGTCTATCAGGAAGAGATGATGATTGTCGCCGCCCACGGCCATCCCCCGATTACCCGCGCCAGTGAGGTCAACGGCACCAGCATTTACGCGTTTCGCGCTAACTGTTCCTATCGTCGTCATTTTGAGAGCTGGTTTCATAGCGATCAGGCCACGCCAGGGCGTATTCACGAAATGGAGTCTTATCACGGCATGCTGGCCTGCGTGATCGCCGGCGCCGGGTTGGCATTAATGCCGCGTAGCATGCTGGAAAGTATGCCCGGGCATCAGCAGGTCTCCGCATGGCCGCTGGCCGAGAAATGGCGCTGGCTAACGACCTGGCTGGTGTGGCGGCGCGGCGCGATGAGCCGCCAACTGGAAGCGTTTATTGCGCTGCTTGATGAACCTGCGTGACCAACGGCTTCGTCATAAATACGCTGAGCGGATCCGGTTGATACGGCGCAAACGCCGCGCAAATTTGATAGCCACTGCGCGTGTACAGGTTAATTGCCGCATGCTGATGAATTCCGGTTTCCAGCTGCAACGTGGTGCAACCGCGTTGCAGTGCCACCGTCTCCAGCGCTGTCAGGAGTTTTTCCCCGAGCCGCTGGCCTCGGTGCGTCGGATCGATAAATACCCGTTTCATTTCACCGCAGCCGTCGTCTGCTAATACGATGGCGCCGCAGCCGACAGCGGTTTCCCCCTGGCGAATCAGCATGACGATAATCTGGTTTTCCGGCAGCGCCGCAAGGTCAATCAGGTGGTTACTTTCTGCCGGATAGAGCGTGCTCTGATATTTATCCAGCTCGTGAATCAACGCGCTGACATCCGGGTCGGCGGGGGAAGTGATAGCGATCGTGTACATGGCAGGCTCCTGTTTATTTTATCACCCCACTCTATCATTCACCCTCATGTCGTCTCATAGCATTAACTTATATTGTCGGCCGGGTATTGCGCTAACCACTTGTTAACGAGTAGCTTTATCCCCTGTCGTTTGCCCATGTAATGGAATAACCATGAACACGAAAGCCCGTAAAGTCATGATCATCGGCGCCGGTAACGTTGGCGCGTCAGCTGCTTATGCGCTACTGAATCAGAATATTTGCGAAGAACTTATCCTGGTCGACCTGAACAAGACCCGCGCAGAAGCGCATGCTCAGGATCTTAGCGATGCCGCCGCCTATATGCCCGGCATGATGACCATTACCTGTCGCGATGCCAGCGACTGCGCCGATGTGGATATCGCCGTGATCACGGTGTCCGGCGGGGCATTAAAGCCGGGTCAAACACGTCTGGATGAGTTAAAAAGCACGGCCAAAATCGTCCACAGTATCGTGCCGCAGATGATGGCAGGCGGCTTCAACGGCATCTTTCTGATCGCCACTAACCCGTGCGATATTATTACCTGGCAAGTCTGGCAGCTATCCGGCCTCCCTCGCAGTCAGGTCATCGGCACCGGCGTGTGGCTGGATACCACGCGTCTTCGCCGCAAACTGGCGCAGGATCTGGATATCGGTGCGCAAAGCATTGACGCCTTTATTCTCGGCGAGCACGGCGACAGCCAGTTTCCGGTCTGGTCGCACTCTTCAGTCTATGGCTCGCCAATCGAACAGGTTTATCGGCACCGTACCGGCCGCGAACTTGACCGCCAGGCGATGGCCGACAGCGTACGCAAGCTGGGTTTTGAGATCTACGCCGGTAAAGGCTGTACCGAGTACGGTATTGCGGGAACCATTGCCGAGATCTGTCGCAATGTCTTCACCGGTAGCCATCGTGCGCTGGCCATCTCCTGCATTCTTGATGGCGAATATGGCGTGAACGGCGTCGCTATCGGTGTGCCTGCCGTGCTGGCGCAAAGCGGCGTTCAGCAAGTTATTGAGCTTCAGCTGGAAGCGGACGAACAGGAAAAGTTCGCCCGGTCGGTTGAGGTGATTAAAGCGAATATTGCGCTATTACCCTAGTTCTGAGTCAGTCCACCCGGCTGAGCACAGCGACGCCGGGTTAATCCAGAAACACCTTACCCTGCAAATAGGTTCTCGCCTTCCCGCTCATGAAGACCCGTTCTCCCCGCCACTCGCAGCGTACATCGCCGCCACGGGCGGATACCTGACGCGCCAACATCTGCGTTTTCCCCAACTTTTCACCCCAGTAAGGAATCAACATCGTGTGCGCCGAGCCAGTCACCGGATCTTCCCAGACCGCTTCGCCTGGCGAGAAGAATCGGCTGACAAAATCGTATTCGCCGTCGCCTTTCGCCGTCACCGAGACTTTATGTTCTCCCGGTATCATCGCGCCGATATCCGGTTGCAGTGCTTCAACCTGTTGCCGATTCTCCAGTTCAATCACCCATGCGCGGCCTTTACGCGCGTGGCGATACTCGCCTATCCCGAGCGCACGCAGCATCTCTTCTGGCGGCAGCGCTTCTTCGGTCACACTGATGGGGAAATCCAGCGTCAACCATTCACCGCGACGGGTCACGGTTAAACGACCAGATAGCGTCTCAAAATGAACTCGCTCATCCGGATAGTCGAGATAGTTAAACACCACATGGGCGCTGGCCAGCGTGCCGTGACCGCAAAGGTTAACTTCATGACGCGTGGTAAACCAGCGCAACGCAAAGCCACCTGGCTGTTTCACAATAAACGCGGTTTCCGACTGATTATGTTGTTGCGCCATTTTAAGCAGCAGGTCATCTGCTGGCCATGATTCCAGCAGACAGACTGCCGCCGCATTGCCCCCAAAGGCTCGGTCGCTAAAGGCATCAACCATAAAAAAATCAATCTCGTGCATATTTTTCCTCTGCATTATCTCCACGTTATCGCAAACTGACACAAAATCTTAACAACGACAAGACCCTTTTTTCTGCAATCGGTGACACTGTCACTCAAACTTAAAATGAGATCTGAATCACATAATGATTGTGTTTGCAGCAATAATAGCTTTAAGATCCCACGTCTCTTCATTTATCTAACGCCCCCGGTGCATTATCTATGACAACAAACGCCGTCTCTCGTCGGATCGCGTGGCTTCGGGTAGTCACGCTGGCTGTCGCGGCCTTTATTTTCAATACTACTGAGTTCGTTCCGGTTGGCCTGCTGTCAGATATCGCCGACAGCTTTGGCATGCAAACCGCCGAGGTCGGCATTATGTTGACCATCTACGCGTGGGTCGTGGCGGTCATGTCGTTGCCGTTTATGCTGCTCACCAGCCAGATGGAGCGCCGCAAGCTGCTGATCGGGCTCTTTGTCCTGTTTATTGCCAGCCATGTGCTCTCGTTCCTGGCGTGGAACTTCACGGTGCTGGTCGCCAGCCGCATCGGCATCGCCTTCGCCCACGCGGTGTTCTGGTCGATTACCGCCTCTCTGGCTATTCGTATGGCGCCCGCAGGAAAACGCGCTCAGGCGCTGAGCCTGATTGCCACCGGCACGGCGCTGGCGATGGTTTTCGGCATCCCGATCGGCCGCATCGTCGGCCAGTACTTCGGCTGGCGCACCACCTTCTTCGCCATCGGCGTCGGGGCGCTGATAACGCTGCTGGCCTTGATTAAGCTGCTGCCGCGGTTACCAACCGAACATTCCGGTTCCCTGAAAAGCCTGCCGGTGCTGTTCCGCCGTCCGGCGCTAATGAGCATCTACCTGCTGACCGTCGTGGTGGTCACCGCCCACTACACCGCTTACAGCTATATTGAACCCTTTGTCCAGACCGTGGCCGGACTGAGCGGCAACTTTGCCACTGTGCTGCTGCTGATTCTTGGCGGTGCGGGAATTATCGGTAGTGTGCTGTTTGGCAAATTGGGGAACCTGCATGCATCCGGGCTCATCAGCAGTGCGATTGGCTTGCTGCTCGTTTGTCTGCTGCTGCTGTTACCTGCGGCACAGGATGCGACACATCTGGCCGTACTAAGCATCTTCTGGGGAATCGCCATTATGGTGATTGGCCTGGGTATGCAGGTGAAGGTTCTGGCGCTGGCACCGGATGCCACTGACGTGGCGATGTCGTTATTCTCTGGTATTTTCAATATCGGGATTGGGGCTGGCGCCCTGCTGGGCAGCCAGATTAGCACCCATTTATCGATGTCATCTATCGGCTATGTGGGCGCCGTGCCTGCGCTGGCGGCGTTTATCTGGGCGGTGGTCATTTTCCGCCGTTGGCCAACGGCATCGTTAGAAGAACAGGCTCATCAGCATTAACACGCGAGATCAGGCCGAGAGTGAGTCCCGGCCTGACTGCTATTACGCGGGATAGGTTTTAATAATTTCCAGCACGCCGTTAATAATAAACTGCACCCCCATGCACACCAGCAGGAAGCCCATCAGACGGGAAATCGCCTCGATGCCGCCCTTGCCCACCAGACGCATAATGGCGCCTGAACTACGCAGGCAGCCCCATAAAATCACCCCCACCAGCGCGAAGATAATCGGCGGCGCGACCAGTACCACCCACTCCGGGAAGTTGACGCCATGCTTCACCGTTGAAGCCGAGCTGATGATCATCGCAATGGTACCTGGGCCCGCGGTGCTGGGCATCGCCAGCGGCACAAAGGCGATATTGGCGGTCGGCTCTTCCTGAAGCTCTTCGGACTTACTGCGCGCTTCCGGTGAGTCATGCGCCTTCTGCTGCGGGAACAGCATGCGAAAACCAATAAAAGCGACAATCAGCCCGCCGGCGATACGAAGGCCAGGTATTGATATCCCGAATGTATTCATCACCACCTGGCCCGCATAGTAGGCCACCATCATGATGGCGAAAACGTAAACGGAAGCCATCAGCGACTGTCGGTTACGCTCCGCGCTGTTCATATTCCCCGAAAGGCCGAGGAACAGCGCGACGGTGGTTAGCGGGTTAGCCAGCGGTAGCAACACCACCAGACCCAGCCCAATTGCCTGAAAGAGTTCCTTCATAAGCGTTTAAAAATCCTGTCTGTTTTACGGAAAAAATCGGTCTGTACGCCAGGTCGCCGCCCTTTTGTACAGCATCTCTTGCTACGGGGTGCTCCTTTACAGGATATCCTATTTAGGCCTTCCTGAAGCGTTTTAGCAATTCGTGGCATCGCTCGACCCATTCAGTTGACTTATGGTTGCGTGAGAAATAATATCCATCGCAACTAAAGTACTTGCCAGGGCAACCATTGTGAACAGCACAAGCGATCTCTTCAATGAAATGATTCCACTTGGGCATTTGATTCACCTGGTTAACCAAAAGAAAGATCGCTTACTCAACGAGCATTTATCGCCAGAAGACATTACCGCCTCACAGTTTAGAGTGCTGTGCTCTATTCGTTGTAAAGGCAGTATCACCCCCGTGGAATTGAAAAAAACCTTGTCGGTGGATCTGGGCGCGCTCACCCGCATGCTTGACCGTTTGCTGTGTCGGGGCTGGATAGCCCGGTTACCCAATCCAAGCGACAAGCGGGGTGTATTGATTCAGTTGACGCCGGAAGGCGCAGCCATTTGTGAACAATGCCATCTGCTCGTTGGGCAAAACCTGCACCAGGAATTAACAAAAAACTTAACGGCAAATGAAGTAGCAACACTCGAGCTTCTGCTTAAAAAAATATTGCCGTAAACAGAAGAAGAGGTAAGACGATGTCCAGACGTAACACTGACGCTATTACTATTCATAGCATTTTGGACTGGATCGAAGAGAACCTGGAATCGCCGCTGTCGCTTGAAAAAGTGTCAGAACGTTCTGGTTACTCCAAATGGCACCTGCAGCGGATGTTTAAAAAAGAGACCGGTCATTCATTAGGTCAGTACATTCGCACCCGTAAGCTGACGGAAATCGCCCAGAAATTAAAAGAAGGTAATGAGCCGATTCTGTATCTGGCCGAACGCTACGGTTTTGAATCTCAGCAGACGTTGACGCGAACGTTTAAAAACTATTTCGACGTGCCGCCGCACAAGTACCGCGTCACCAATATGCACGGAGAGTCTCGCTATCTCCACCCTATTAATCACTGTGTTTGTTAATCGCCTGCAATAAGACGTATCGAGGAAATAATGAAACTGTTCGCTTCCGTTGCCTTCGCCCTGCTAGCGATGGCCTCAACTCAGAGCTACGCGGAGCAACTTCCGGCCCACAGAACCGCGCACGACACCATGCTGATGCCGTCCGCCAGCAGCCAGTCACCGTTTGATTTCAATCATATGGGTGCCGGTAGCGATAAATCTGATGAGCTGGGTGTACCTTATTACAATGAAAATAATCGCTAAACATTCATTGCCCCGCTATCGCGGGGCTTTTTTTAGCCCTTCACCGCCCGCCGCATCCCTGGCAAACGTAGACCAAAGACGTTAATAAACAGTCCGGCCATAATCAACAGCGCACCAATCAACTGCATTGCCGACAACGTTTCATCCAGCAACAACGCTGCACTGGCGAGCCCCACCACCGGCACCAACAGTGACAGTGGCGCCACGCGCCAGGTTTCATAACGGCCAAGCAGCGAACCCCAGATGCCATAACCCACAATGCTGGCAATAAACGAGAGATATGCCAGCGACAGTATGGTCGTCAGGTCGATGTGAATCAGGCTTTGGGTCATCAACTGCGGACCCTCGAAAATCCACGAGCTCAGCATAAACGGCAGAATGGGAATCAACGCACTCCATACCACCAACGACATCACCCCGGGTTTCGAATCATGGTGCAGGATTTTCTTATTAAAGATATTACCGCAGGCCCAGCACAGCGCCGCCGCCAGCGTCAGCATAAAGCCCAGCAGCTTAACGTGTTGCCCGCTCATACTGGTTTCAATCAGCACCAGCACGCCAAACACCGCCAGCGAAATCCCCACCAGCTGTTTACGCTGCAGTCGCTCACCAAAGGCGAAGGCACCAAGAATGATGGTAAAGAAAGCCTGCGCCTGAAGCACCAGCGAGGCCAGCCCAGCCGGCATGCCGAAGTTGATGGCACAAAACAGAAAGGCAAACTGGCCAAAACTGATGGTGAGCGCGTAGCCAAGCAGCAGCGGTAGCGGAACCCGCGGACGTGGAACGAAGAATAGCGCCGGGAAAGCGACAAATAAAAAGCGTAGCCCCGCTAACAGCAGCGGCGGCATACCGTGCAGGCCGACTTTGATCACCACAAAGTTCAGCCCCCAAACCACAACCACCAACAGCGCCAGTAGCCCATCTTTACGCGTCATGCCTCGCCCCAACGTTTTTTAAATTTATGTAAACCTAACCAAAGTAACGAAAAATTCAGACGAGGAATAGATCATTATTTTTGGCAGTTCAAAATCGCACTCCCCAACACGACCACGGCTATACAAGCTGCTTATGGCATGATATTTGTGAAAGAGATAACAAAAAACAATACAACGACATCTATCAGGCAGGAAAATGAAACCAACGACCAGACGATCTACGATCGCGCTACTGGCATCGTCGTTACTGTTAACTATCGGACGCGGTGCCACACTTCCCTTTATGACCATTTATCTCACGCGTCAGTACGCCATGACGGTAGATACCATCGGTTATGCCATGTCCATTGCGCTGGTGGTTGGCGTCATGTTCAGCCTCGGCTTCGGGATTCTGGCCGATAAATTTGATAAAAAACGCTACATGCTGATTGCCGTCACCTTTTTTATCTGCGGTTTTGTCGCCATTCCGCTGGTCCATAGCGTGGTGCTGGTGGTTTTTTTCTTCTCGCTGATCAACTGCTCGTACTCGGTGTTTTCCACCGTACTGAAAGCCTATTTCTCCGATACCCTCGCGCCGACAACCAAAGCGAAGGTTTTTTCGCTTAACTACACGTTTCTGAATATTGGCTGGACTATCGGTCCGCCGATTGGAACGCTGCTGGTCATGCAAAGTATTAACCTGCCTTTCTGGCTGGCAGCGATATGCGCGGCCTTCCCGCTGCTGTTTATCCAGCGCTACGTTGAACGTCTGAGACCAACGGAAATCGCGGAAACGCCCATCGCCTGGTCACCGTCAGTATTGCTGCGCGACCGGGCGCTGCTGTGGTTCACGCTCTCGGGCCTGCTGGCGTCCTTCGTTGGCGGTTCTTTTGCCTCCTGCCTCTCTCAGTACGTGCTGGCAGTTGGCGACAGTAACTTTGCTGAAAAGGTCGTGGCCGTGATTTTGCCGGTGAACGCCGCCGTGGTCGTCACACTACAGTACGCGATTGGTCGCAAGCTCACTGCCAATAATCTGCGACCATTAATGACCTTTGGTACCGTTTGCTATGTGATAGGTCTGACAGGGTTTATGTTTTCTGGCGACAACCTGTGGTTCTGGGGGCTGGCGGCAGCCGTTTTCACCCTGGGAGAAGTCATCTACGCACCGGGTGAATACATGTTGATCGATAACATCGCTCCACCGGGTATGAAAGCCAGCTATTTTTCCGCTCAGGCGCTGGGTTGGTTAGGCGCTGCTCTTAACCCACTACTGACCGGGCAGATCCTGACCCATTTCCCGCCAGTCATGCTATTCCCCATCATGATGGTCACCATTGTGCTGGCGTGGCTGTTGATTTTCCGTGGAATTAAGGCCAGTACCTGGGGCACCACCGTCAGCGCGGCGTAGGGTTATCCGGGGCCACTTCGGCCCCGGGAAGAGATCGTTATGACCAAATGTCGGCCGCGACGCCCGTCACCAGGCGGACCTTGTCCCACTGCTGCTGCTCGCTCAGGCTGTTGCCCTCTTCGGTCGAAGCAAAACCGCACTGCGGGCTGAGACAAATCTGTTCCAGCGCAACGTAGTGTGCCGCTTCCTGAACGCGCGCTTTCACGCCTTCCGGGTTTTCCAGCTCGCCGTTCTTGGTGGTAATCAACCCCAGGACGGCTTTCTGATGACCAGGACGAATAAAGCGCAGCGGCGCGAAGTCGCCGGAACGGTCGTTGTCGTACTCAAGGAAGAACGCATCGACGTTGACGCGGCCAAACAAAATTTCCGCCACCGGCTCATAACCGCCTTCAGAAATCCACGTGGAGCGGAAATTACCGCGGCACACGTGCAGACCGATAATCAGATCGTCCGGTTTACCTTCCAGCGCGCGGTTCAGCACGTCGGCATAGATCGCCGCCAGTTGATCCGGATCATCGCCCCGCTCACGAACCTGACGACGCTGGTCCTCCGAGCACAGATAGGCCCAAACGGTGTCATCCAGCTGCAGATAACGGCAGCCAGCATCGTAGAAGGCGCGGATAGCATCACGCCACGTGTCGGCCAGATCGTTGAAATAATCAGCCAGATCCGGGTATACGGTCGCATCAATATCCTTACGGCCCCCACGAAAATGCAACACGCTCGGACTTGGAATGGTCATTTTTGGCGTTGCGTCGCCGCTGATGCTTTTCAGGAAACGGAAATCCTCCAGCATTGGATGGTCGCCGAAACCAAGTTTACCGGTCACGCGAATGCCGTGAGCGCGAGTCTGTACGCCGTTAAACTGAATACCTTTATCTGAGTCATAGCGCTCCACGCCCTGCAAACCGTCGAAGAAATCGAAGTGCCACCAGGCGCGGCGGAATTCGCCATCGGTCACCACATGCAGGCCACAGTCGCACTGATGCTGCACCACGCGACGAATCTCAGCATCTTCAACGGCACGCAGCTGCTGCGCGGTAATTTCACCGTCAGCCAGCTGCTGGCGCGCCTGTTTGATGGCCAGCGGGCGTAAAAAACTGCCGACAATATCGGCGCGGTACGGGGCGTGTTGATGTGGCATGCGATTCTCCTTATTCACTCGGGCAAACTGGTTACCCGGAGTGATAATTTATTATTTGAACTTTTTAGCCTTCTGGATGGCTATATGTCCAGATAGTGTCATCCGTGTGCACCACAAGCAAACGAGAATAATTCATGATAGATGAAAAAAATTCACGATCCCTGGCTAAAGGCAAAACCTTCATCTTCCCAGCCGGTGATACCGCCAAGCATAATTTTCACCGGTCGGCCCAGCGTCGCCAGCTTTAATGCCGCGCGGTCAGCGCCATTGCAGTGTGGACCGGCGCAGTAGACCACAAATAAGGTCTCTTGCGGCCATTCCTGCATGCGTTCAGCGCTCATCTCAGCATGGCGAAGATGGATCGCGCCGGGTAAATGGCGTCGGGCAAACGTCCCGGCGCTGCCAACCACATGGAGCAGGACAAAATCCACTTCTGGCTCCTGCAGGGCGGCGTGCACGTCGGCGCAGTCAGTTTCAAAACCCAGACGCTGGCGAAAATGGGCTGCGGCGTCAGCCGCGCTGGCCGCCGGAAATTCGGTAACGTAACTCATCATTGACTCTCCCGTCAGGTATTACCACTATGGTAACGATGCGATGAGTATAAACAGGCTCCCGATAAGAGAACTGCCCACAGAAATGACAGAAAACAGCCAGAATATGACAATACGCGCCCCCCTGGTGGTGACGCTAGCCTACGACGGGCTCTGTACCTTTGAATTTGGCGTGGCGGTAGAGGTGTTTGGCCTGCCCCGGCCTGAAATGGGTGAAAGCTGGTATCGCTTTGCCGTTGCTGCCGTCGATGAAGGTGCCCTGCGCGCTACCGGCGGCGTTCGCGTGATGGCCGATGGCGATCTGAGCCTGCTTGAAGAAGCCGATACCATTATCGTCCCTGGCTGGCGCGGTGTGGATAGCCCGGTGCCGGAAGCGTTGAGCCTGGCGCTAAAGCAGGCGCATCGGCGCGGATGCCGGGTGTTATCTATCTGTTCCGGCGTGTTTGTCCTGGCGGCGGCTGGCCTGCTTGATGGTCAACGTGCCACGACCCACTGGCGTTATACCACGCTACTCCAGCAACGCTACCCGGCAATTAACGTTGTGGATGACGTACTTTATATCGCCGAGGGGAACGTACTGACTTCTGCCGGCAGCGCCGCTGGCATCGATCTCTGCTTACACGTTGTCAGGCTTGATTTTGGGCTGGAGGCCGCCAACCGGGTTGCTCGACGACTGGTCATCCAGCCACACCGCGACGGCGCGCAAAAGCAACAAATTACCCGGCCCGTCGCCCGCTCCCGCGAAAGTCAGCGCTTAGGGATGTTATTTGATTTTCTCCACCAGCACCTGGCGGAGAGCCATAGCGTGCGTTCGCTGGCTGACAAAGTCGGTATGAGCGAACGCACATTCCTGCGCCGTTTCCAGGACGCAACCGGGAAAACCCCAGCCCGCTGGCTGCTTGACGAGCGTTTGTTGCAGGCTCAACACCATTTGACTACCGGCAGAGACAGCGTAGAAAAGGTCGCGGAAATCACCGGATTTGGTAATGCCAAAAATCTCCGTCTGCGCTTTCAGCAACATTTTGCAATCAGCCCGCTGGCCTATCGAAAAAGATTTACCGCAACAAATAATTAATTCACAAATGAGGGCGTTAGTCTAAGTTTAAGAGAGTACGCTAATAGATGTTGCTAGTGAAATCGTTAAAGAGGAGGTCGTCATGCTGGATAATATGCAAGTGTTTCTGGTTGCCGTGGGACTCATTCTGCTTTCCGGTTTTCTCACAGCCTATTTAAGCGGAAAATGGAATGACTAACCGACATCAGGCACTGGTTTAATAGATAAAAAAAACCGCCAGAATGACTGGCGGTATAAATGCTTGCATGGATAGATTTTTACTTCTCCGGTTACCCGCTCTCCTTGATTAGGAAACCGTTGCTGTAAAATAATCCTACCACTGCGTTATTCAACTAAAGCTAAACGGCGAGTGCATTGTTTAAGCCATAATTTTTCCACGCCTTTTTACTCTGACAGCCGGCCTGACGGCCAGCCCACAATCTGCCGGAACGTGATTCCTGTAGGTCCTGATGCTCAGGACGGGTGGACCAGATGGACTCGCGACGCGTTTTACGCTGGGATTTTTTCATTCGTGCCTCCGGGCAGATTGTCGATATTAAATCCATTAACTCAACGATTTACGCAGCAATATTAGCAAGTTGAATGGCGAGTTTCTTCAACAACTGCACGTATTTGTAAAGAGCCTGTGAGCCAGCGCACTTAACCCCCTTAAACAATAATACCCTACCGAAAATGTCAGGTTGCGAAACGACTACGGTGCCGTAAAATCTCATCGACTATCCTCCCTGAACGGGAGGATAGTCAGAATACTCTATCTTATTGTGATACTTAACCCGCCAGCCCTGTGTGCGGGTTCTTTTTATATTTTTCAGCATGGCCCTACGCGTAAAAAATGACGACAGGCATGCCCTTAACACCTGGTTTAGTCACTCAAGCCACGGTTTTTAAGCATCGGCGAAATTAACGGATCGTGCCCACGCCAGTCGCGGTACAATTTTTCTAAATCGCTACTATTACCCCGGGATAAAATCGCATCGCGGAATCGCTGCCCGTTTTCACGATTTAAACCACCGCGTTCAACAAACCACTGGTAACCGTCGTCAGCCAGCATTTGTGTCCACAAATAGGCGTAATATCCGGCAGCATAACCGCCGCCAAAAATATGTGAGAAGTAGCTGCTGCGATAACGCGGCGGTACAGCGATGAGATCGATATTTTCGCGATGGAGCGTCTCGGCCTCAAACTCATCCACATTCTTCGGCAAGGCACTGGCGGATAAACTATGCCAGTTCATATCCAATAACGCGGCGCTGAGCAGTTCAGTCATATCGTAACCTTTATTAAAGCTCGACGCGCGGAACAGACTTTCACGCAGCGCATCCGGCATCGGCTCACCGCTTTCATGATGACGCGCATAGTGGGCGAATACGTCGGGATGACTGGCCCAATGTTCATTAATCTGCGATGGGAACTCGACAAAATCGCGTGGCGTATTTGTACCAGATAACGTCGCATAGCGCTGTTTCGCAAATAATCCGTGTAGCGCATGGCCAAACTCATGGAACAGCGTGATCACGTCATCCCAGGATATTAGTGCGCTTTTGCCGGCGGCAGGTTTCGGGTAGTTGCATACGTTATAGATAACCGGACGGGTACCCAACAGGGTGGATTGCGGCACAAAATTGTCCATCCATGCCCCGCCGCTCTTGCTATCGCGCGCAAAGAAATCGCCGTAGAACAGCGCCATGCCTTCACCATCAGCATCAAATATTTCCCACACGCGTACATCAGGGTGATAAACCGGCAGGTCAAAACGCTCAACAAAGCGGATACCAAACAGCTGACTGGCCGACCAGAACACGCCGTCAACCAGTACGCGCTCCAGCGCGAACCAGGGTTTAATCTGTGCTTCGTCGATCGCATATTTTTCACGACGAACCTGTTCGGAATAATAAAGCCAGTCCCAGGCCTGGGCAGTGAACGATGATGAGCAGTTGTCGATCAGCGCCTGGATATCCGCCAGCTCGCGTTCCGCTCTGGCCCGTGCCGCAGGCGTAATTTCACGCATAAAATCAAACGCAGCTTTTGGCGTTTTCGCCATCTGGTCGGCCATGCTCCAGCTCGCGTAATCGGCATACCCCAGGAGTTCGGCCTGTCTGGCGCGGATTGCCACCAGTTTGAGAATACGCTCACGCGTATCGTTGGCATCTCCGCGCTGGTTACGTTGCCATGCCGCTTTAAACAATTTTTCCCGGGTTTCACGTGAACGCAATGAGGCCAATGCAGGCTGCTGTGTCGTGTTGACAAGCGGTATCAGCCAACTGCCCGCCAGACCGCGCTCCGCAGCAGCGGTTGCGGCCGACGCGACTTCATCATCACTCAGACCAGCCAGGTCGGCCTCATTATCAACAACCAGCCCGCCATTTTTTGCCGCTCCCAGCAGGCACTGATGAAACTGGCTGCTTAACGTCGCCGCTTCGGTATTCAACGTTTTCAGTTCGGTCTTTTCTTGTGAGCCAAGCATCGCCCCGGCAAGAATAAAGCGATGATAAATCACCTCGATGAGTCGACAGGACTCGCTGTCCAGGTCCAGCGTTTCTCGCTTTTCCCAGACCGTCTGAACCCGCTTGAATAGCGCGTCATTAAGATAAATATCGTTTGCCAGCCCGGCAAGCTCTGCCGAGAACGCCTCATCAAGGCGCTGAATCTCATCATTACTATTTGATGCGGCCATCGCAAAGAAAACAGCCGTCACGCGCGAAAGCATTTCACCGCTTTTTTCCAGCGCAATAAAGGTGTTTTCGAAAGTCGCCTCGGCAGGATTGCAGGCAATGTCGGCGATGTCCTGGCGTTTGCGTTTTAGCGCTTCGTCAAAGGCCGGACGATAATGCTCGTCTTTAATCACATCAAACGGCGGCGCCTGATAAGGTAAAGTGCTGCTGGCGAAAAAGGGATTCATAGCCGACATGTCATGCTCCTGAAGAAAACGGTTAACTCTGGCAGAATAAACAAATTGAGGCCGCGCTGCTCGATTATATCTTCAGAAGGCAAAAGGATTGGGCACTGAGAGCCTCCATCGCAATTGCGCGTTTGTTCCACAAGCGCAGCCTCCCTCAAATGTAGGTTAGATAACAGCGAGATTTCATATCCCATTAAAAAATCTAAAACTGTTTTTCTATTTATTCCAAAACATCAATCCGCCAGGATAGTTATGCACTTTTCGTTCTGCTATCGTAATGCAACACTTAAGCGTTGAAGGAACAGAGAAATGATCGTACTGGTAACCGGAGCAACGGCAGGTTTTGGCGAAAGCATCACTCGCCGTTTTATTGCCAACGGGCACAAAGTTATTGCCACTGGCCGTCGTAACGAACGTTTGAAAGCGCTGAAAGATGAGTTAGGCGACAGCATCCTGACCGTACAGCTGGACGTGCGCAACCGCGCAGCTATTGAAGAAACGATCGCCAACCTGCCAGCCGAATGGCGCGAAATTGATATCCTGGTCAACAACGCCGGGCTGGCGCTGGGTCTGGAACCCGCGCATCGCGCCAGCGTGGAAGATTGGGAAGATATGATCGATACCAACAACAAAGGGCTGGTGTACATGACCCGCGCCGTGCTGCCGGGTATGGTAGAACGCAATCGTGGCCACATTATCAATATCGGTTCAACCGCGGGCAGTTGGCCCTATGCGGGTGGCAACGTCTACGGCGCAACGAAAGCTTTCGTACGTCAGTTTAGCCTGAACCTGCGTACCGACCTGCACGGTACGGCCGTTCGCGTAACGGATATTGAGCCGGGTCTGGTCGGCGGCACCGAGTTCTCCAACGTTCGTTTCAAGGGTGACGACGCAAAAGCAGGTAAAACCTACGAAAATGCCAACGCGCTGACGCCAGAAGATGTTACCGAAGCCGTATGGTGGGTCGCGACGCTGCCGAAACACGTCAACATCAATACCGTTGAGATGATGCCGGTCAGCCAGACCTACGCAGGACTTAGCGTTCATCGCGGAAGTTAACATTTTATCCCAGCCCGACCCTCGGTCGGGTCTGGGCGCGGCGGCAAAAAAAGCGTAAAATAACAGCTTAATCAGCTGATAAGAACGACTCAATGGCCGCCGAAACACAACTGAACCCAACACAGCCCGTCAATCAACAGATTTATCGCATTCTGCGTCGCGATATCGTTCACTGTCTTATTCCGCCGGGCACGCCGCTTTCGGAAAAGGAAGTCTCTCTTCGCTTTGACGTTTCCCGCCAGCCGGTACGTGAGGCCTTTATTAAACTGGCCGAAAACGGACTTATCCAGATTCGCCCTCAGCGCGGCAGTTACGTCAATAAGATCTCCCTTTCGCAGGTTCGCAACGGCTGTTTTGTACGTCAGGCCATCGAATGCGCGGTAGCACGCCGAGCGGCAACAATGATCACCGATGCCCAGATCTATCAGCTAGAACAAAATTTGCATCAGCAGCGTATTGCGATTGATCGCCAACAGCTAAACGACTTCTTCCTGTTGGATGATGAATTTCACCAGCTGCTGTCAAATATTGCGGATTGCCAGCTTGCGTGGGATACCATCGAGAATATTAAAGCGGCAATTGACCGGGTGCGTTATATGAGCCTCGATCATGTCTCCTCACCGGAAATGCTGCTGCAACAGCATCATGAAATATTCAATGCGCTTGAAAAACGTGATGCCGATACGGTAGAAAAAGCGATGACTGCGCATCTGCAGGAAATCAGTGAATCCGTATTGCTCATTCGCCAGGAAAACCGCGATTGGTTTAGCGAAGATTAAGAAGAAGGGCCTTCAAATTGAAGGCCCTTTTTTTATCGGATAACCATCGTCGGAATGTTGGCGTAACGTAGAATAGATTCCGCGTTCGACCCCAGCAGATGGGTTGTGATCCCGCGCTGACGGGAACCAATCACAATCACGTCGTACTCACCCGTCTTACTTAACGCGAGTACCTCATCGCGAATATTACCAAAGCGCACTTCAGTGTGTATGCGCTCTGCGGGCATATCAAATAGCCGCCGCAGATTCTTCATTTTGTTTGCCGATTCTGACTGCATAAATTCTTCGAATTTTTTAATATCCGAAGCAAAACCGCGCAAAATAGAACGATTGCTGTTTGGTAGTACGTTCAGCAGCGTAATTTCGCCAGACTCCCCCGCCAGATATACCGCATGACGAATAGCCTTATCACTTAAATCCATTTCAAAAATATCTACAGGCATGAGAATTTTTTTATACATAGCCCGAGCTCCTTATTCCAGAGGATCCATTTTTTGTTTCGCAATAACCATGCCATATTTATGCCTATTGATATAGCATTAATTCACAAAACTGATAGTTTCAGCGTGAAAATAATCGTCCATTATTTCAACTGACTTGAATTAACTTAAAGAAGTGTCATGCGGGGAAGAAAAGTGAGATGCCGCCATTGCTGGCGGCATAATAGACTCATTACAGCGCGGCAAACTCAGCAACGGTCGCTTTCGCGCCTTTACTCAGCAGTGACAGGTAAGCATTGGTCACCTGATCAACAAACTGGCCTTGTAGCGGCAGATCTTTACCGAAGATCGCTTCGATAGCCAGCAGCGCTTTCACGCGAGACTCGCCCTCTTCGCTCTGCTGTACCGCAGCCTGAATCACCGGCAGCAGCGGGTCGCACACTTCGATGGCATTGCCCTGCTCATCTACGCCGCCGACATAGCGCATCCAGCCCGCGACGCCCAGCGCCAGCAGCTTGAAGCTGCTGTTATCCGCCAGGTGCCAGCGCACGGAATCCAGCATACGCTGAGGCAGTTTCTGACTGCCGTCCATCGCGATCTGCCAGGTACGGTGGCGCAGCGCCGGGTTGGTATAGCGTTCAATCAGCAGGTCGGCATAACGCGCCAGGTCAACGTTCTGTACTTTCAGCGTCGGCGCCTGCTCTTTCAGCATCAGGTCGTGCGCAGCACGACGGTAGTTGTCGTCGCCCATGCAGTCGTTAATGTGCTGATAGCCCGCCAGGTAGCCCAGATAAGCCAGGAAAGAGTGGCTGCCGTTCAGCATGCGCAGTTTCATTTCTTCGAACGGAATAACGTCGCTCACCAGTTCGGCGCCTGCTTTTTCCCACGCCGGACGGCCTGCGACGAAGTTATCTTCAATAACCCACTGACGGAACGGTTCGCACGCCACGCCAGCCGGATCGCGAACACCGGTCAGTTGCTCAATTTTGTCCAGTGTTTCTGGAGTCACGGCCGGAACAATACGGTCAACCATGGTGGACGGGAACGTCACATGTGCTTCGATCCAATCGGCCAGCTCGGCGTCGACGGCGCGCGCATAGGCGCAAACGACGTTACGCATGACGTGACCGTTTTCCGGCATGTTGTCACAGGACATCACGCTGAATGCCGGCAGCCCCGCCGCTTTACGACGCGCCAGCGCCTCCACCACCACGCCCGGCGCAGATTTCGGCTGATGCGGGTTTTGCAGGTCGGCCACGATGAAAGGATGATCGAGCATCAGTTGTCCGGTTGCCGGAGAGTGGCAATAGCCTTTTTCGGTGATAGTCAAAGAGACAATCGCCACCTGCGGCTCGCACATTTTTGCCAGCACGGTTTCCAGACCATCGACCTGCGCATGCAGCGCTTCTTTGACAACGCCTACCACGCGGGCAGTCCATGCATCCGCGGACATCTCCGCCACGGTGTATAAATTGTCCTGATGATTCAGGTCGGCAATCTGCTGCTCACCGCCGATCAGGTTAACTTCGGTATAACCCCAATCGCTGCCGTGTTCTGAGGCGAGGATATCGGCGTATACAGCCTGATGGGCGCGGTGGAATGCACCAAAGCCCAGGTGCACAATACGTGGCACCAGTTTGCTGCGATCGTAGGTCGGGAGAGTTGCCTTAGCGGTTAATAGCGTATTCTGCATCTTTTTGACTCACTGTAGAGAATGTTGATTGCCATACTAGATTAACGAGTTCATCTGAGGAGATTTTGATTTGCATTAATATATTGGCGATTGGTATGACATGATTTTTAAGTTGTGTGACAGCATAAGCAAAGTCGGCGCTCTTACCTATGCTGTCACGGCTGGACGTTAGTTCACCTGTGCCGGTCGGCTCAGTTTTTTGTCGACTTGCTGCGGTTCATTCCACAGATCGTCATAAGAGTACCCGGTCAGATCTTCGACAATATGACGCGTCTCCGGCGTGACATCTTGTTTCGCCCCCTTCGCTTTCAGGCGCTCAACTTCATCAACAAAGATTTTGTGCGTGCGTTTGTTGAGACGGAAAGTCACCGCCTGCCACAATGCAATCAGCAGCAGACCTGCGGTACCAATGAACAGCAGCATCGCAATGGTATTCACCGCGCTCTCAGGCTGAACCTGGCTACCCTTCACAAAGCCCCCTTCCTGCAGCATCACGCCCACAATAAAGGTTGCGATCGCCACCGTCGTTTTACGGGAGAAGGTCATCACTGCGGCAAACAGGCCTTCGCGACGCTGACGAGTGATCATCTCATCAATATCCGGGATAAACGGGAATACGTTCCACGGCGTAAATTCCAGTACGCAACGTCCGACCTGGTACAATGCGGCCAGCACCACCAGAATGGTGACTTTATTGTCGGTTGGGAACTGGTAAACCATGAACAGTCCCACCAGGCACAGCATCATCAGCGTATAGGCGAAAACGTACAGACGAGATGGGCCAAACTTGATGATGGCCACCCCCGCCAGCAGCGTGACCGGCAAACCGACGATACTCATCGACAACAGCGTGCCGGACAGTGATGGCGAGACATTCAGACAGTACACGCAGAAGAAGACAAACACCGTGTTATAGACATCTTTCGCCGTAAAAGAGAACAGATAGATAGCCAGATGTTTTCTGAAGGCGCGTACTTTTAAGGTTGAAAAATACTCTTTAAACAGACCGCCAACGGCGCTAATTTTTTCAGCAAAAGAGCGTGATCGACGATCGCGTTCCAGCTCCGCCAACATCTCTGGCGTCAGCTCGCGCTCCCAGGTTACTTTCCAGGAAATAAACACGCAGACCATGAACAACACGGCAAAAACGACGCCATTGATAAAGTAGGCGTGCGGATCGTGTTCGCCAAAATAACTGATTAATAAACCCGGAATAAAGGTCGCCAGGAAGGTGCCTGAGGCCGAAAGGAACATACGGCAGGTTGATAGCTTGGTACGGGAGTTAAAATCCTTGGTCATTTCTGACGGCAGCGTTTCCCATGGGATCAGCACAACCGCCGCAATGATTTCGAACGCCAGGTATACCGCCAGATAGAACCAGAAGTTCATTCCGGTTACCCATAGCAGGATATACACCAGCATCAGCGGCGCACCGACCAGCAGGAAGAAACGACGGCGTCCAAAACGCTTGCCCAGCGGGTTTTTATAGAAGTGATCGGTAAAGCTGCCCATAAACAGACTCACCACAGCATCAACAATACGGGCAATGGCGACGATGGACGCTGCCTCAACCGGCGATAAGCCGACGAACGTCGTGTAAAAGAATAAGAGCCAGGCGCCAATAACGGTAAACGCACCGCCTCCCATAATATCTGTTAAGCCATAGCCAATACTGACAGGGATTGTTATTTTTCTATTAGTACGAGACATGTTCTACCCTCATGTAAGGAAGGACGTTAAAATCTGAAATAATTAACTGCGTTATCGTGACAAATGTTTTTAACCATCCGCGTTAAGATCCTCTTATTATCAGGAACTTCACCACGGTCAACCCAACCACCAATTAAGTTACACAGAATACGACGGAAATAATCGTGACGAGGATAAGATACCAGGCTACGTGAATCCGTCAGCATGCCGACAAAATGCATTAATAACCCCTGATCTGCGAGACTATTAAGCTGATTCTCCATGCCACGCCGCGTATCGTTAAACCACCAGCCAGAGCCAAATTGCATGGGCGATTTCACGCCGTCTTCGCCAGACTGAAAATTAGCGATAGTTGTCGCCACAATATCGTTATAGCTGGCGTTCAGATTATAAAGAATGGTCTTGGGTAGGCCATTATTTTGCGCCATCGCATTGAGCAGGCGATTTAATCCGGCGGCAAGATTGCTCTGGTCGGTAATAGAATCAAAACCGGTATTAATCCCCAGCTTCTCGCGCATGATGCTGTTGTTATTACGGATAGCGCCAAAATGAATTTGCATGGCCCAGTCGCGTTTTTTGTACTCCTGCCCCAACATCACGAACATCGCGCTATTAAGCTGCGCGGTTTCCTCTTCATTCAACCCCATACCGTTGCGTTTCTGAATAAACAACGCATTCACACGTGCTGCATCAGCGGGCTGATACTCGACGCTAACAGGCCCATGGTCTGAGATTCGGCAACCCACTTCATGGAACACCTCAATACGCTGAGCCATCGCCGTGGTGAAATCGCTGAAGCTGCCAATATCACACGCTGTCACCTGCGCCAGTTTGTCGATAAAGAGGGCGAATTCGCTGGCGTCCTCGGCAAAAATATCGTCCGGTCGGAAAGTTGGCAGCACTTTGGTGGTAAAGCTCGGGTCCTGCTGCAACAACCGATGATATTCCAGCGAATCCAGCGGCGCATCGGTGGTGCAAATAACTTCGACATTAGAGCGCGTAATTAAGCTACGGGGTTTAAACTCCTCGCTTGAAATCATGCTATTACAATGCCGCATAATATCCTGCCAGTTATCGCTACCCAGCATTTCATTACAGGAAAAGTATTGACTCAGTTCTAAATGCGTCCAGTGATACAGTGGATTGCCAAAAGCAGCTTCAACTGTTTCCGCATACGCTTTAAATTTTTCCTCCGCCGAAGCATCACCGGTAATATATTTCTCGGCAATACCATTTGCCCGCATTGCACGCCATTTATAATGATCGCCAGCTAGCCACAGTTGAGTGATATTATCAAAGTTTTTATTTTCGTAGATTTCTTTTGCATCAAGGTGACAGTGATAGTCGATGATCGGTAATTGTGCAGCTACATCTTTATATAACCGAACACCGACTTCACTATCGATCATAAAACGATCGTTAATGAAGNCCATGTTATTTCTCTTGTT